>BQJV01000009.1 GCA_021604885.1 Acidimicrobiales bacterium | reverse complement strand
CTTCGAGTGGGCCGAGGCGCTGGACGGACCGTCGAACACGCTCGTGGCCGAGCGGTCGGCCACCCACGGGATCACGATCGTGTCGTCGGTCTTCGAGGCGAGCTCGACGCCGGGCGTCCACCACAACACCGCCAGCATCTTCGTGAACGGTGAGGCGGCGGTGCACTATCGCAAGTCGCATCTTCCGTTCTCGAACGGATTCCCCGAGAAGTACTACTTCCGGCCCGGGGAGGAACCGCCGCCGGTGGTCGACGTCGGCCCGACGAGGGCGGGCGTCATCATCTGCTACGAACGCCACTTCCCGGAGCTCGGACGACTGGTTGCCCTCGGTGGCGCGTCCGTGATGTGCGTTCCGGTCGCGTGCGCGAGCGCGCCGACCAAAGAGGTGTTCCAGCTCGAACTCCGCGCCCACGCGGTGTTCAACTCCATGTTCGTCGTCTGTGCGAACCGAGTCGGCCTCGAGGGCGATGGCGAAACGGGCAAGGATTACTACGGGTTGAGCGCGATCTATGAGCCTGACGGAAACATTTCATCTCAGGCAGGCACGAAGGATGCAGAGGTAGTCTTCGCGCAGGTGGATCTTGCGACCATCGCCGAGCGTCGCCAGCGGCTTCCGTTTCTTCGTGACCGCAGGCCGCCGCTCTACCAAGGTCTCGTCGAGGAGTCCTCGACATGAGAGAACCCATCACCTGGAGGAAACATGAGAATCACCCGTAGACCACGATGGCGCCTGATTCTGGCGCTCTTCGTCGGATTCGCCCTCTTCGCCGCTGCCTGCGGTGACGACGACTCCGACGACGGCACGGCCGGCGACGGAGGCGGCGGTGAGGAGCTCACCCCGATCTCCCTGCAGCTGCAATGGTTCACCCAGGGTCAGTTCTGCGGCTACTACGCCGGTATCGAGCAGGGCTACTACGCCGATCGCGGTCTCGATCTGACGATCATCGAAGGCGGCGTCGACATCATTCCGCAGACGGTCGTGGCCAACGGCGACGCCGACTACGCGGTCTCCTTCACCGTTCGTGGTCTCGCGTCCCGCGAGGCCGGCGCGGAGATCACACAGATCGCGCAGGTCTTCCAGCGTTCGGGTACCCGCCAGGTTTCCTGGGCCGACTCGGGCATCACCACGGTCGCCGACTGGGAAGGCAAGAAGATCGGCAACTGGGGCTTCGGCAACGAGTTCGAAGTGCTCGCCGCGATCCGTCAGGCCGGCCTCGACCCCGCAAGCGATGTCGAGCTCGTGCAGCAGCAGTTCGACATGGTCGCACTCGTCAACCGCGAGATCGACGCCGCCGAGGCGACGATCTACAACGAGTACGCCCAGATGCTGGAGACGGTCAACCCCGACACGGGTGAGCTGATCCAGCCCGAGGAGCTCCACGTCATCGACTACAACGACCTCGGTGTCGCGATGCTGCAGGACGCCCTCTGGGCGGAGACGAACCGACTCGACGACGAGGAGTTCCGGGCTCAGACCGTCGACTTCCTCGCAGCGTCGATGGAGGGTTGGATCTACTGCCGGGACAATCTCGAGGACGGCGTCCAGCTCGTGCTCGACAACGCCCCGATCCTCGGTGAGGGTCACCAGCGCTGGATGATCAACGAGGTCAACAGCCTCATCTGGCCGTCCCCGGACGGCGTCGGTGTGCTCGACCCCGACCTCTACCAGCAGACAGTCGACGTCGCCGTCGAGTTCGAGATCCTCACGGGTCAGCCGGACGAGGTGGCCACGCGGACCGATCTGATCACCGAGGCCCTCGACGAGTTGCGAGCGGACGGTCTCGATGTGACCGGCGACAGCTACACCCGTATCGACGTCGAACCCACACCCGGCGGCGAGTGAGCAAGGCCTGAGTCCGTCGATGCCGACTGAGCTCGAACACTCGTGAAGCAGAAGGCACGCAACGGACTGAAACGAGTCCTTCCTCCGGCGGTGGCCATCGTGGCGCTCTGTGCGCTCTACGAGGGCTACCGCCGGATGGGGCTCGCGACCGACGATCAGTGGCCGATTTTCGGCGGCGACCTCCCGGTCAAGACCAACCACGTGACGATGCCCGAGTTGACGGACATCATCAGTCGCTTCTTCGAGCCACAGCAGCGCCGAAGCAGCACCACCGTGCTCGAGGCCGTGATCCAGGGCTCCTGGTACACGATGCGGATCTCGGCCGCGGGCTTCTTCATGGGCGCCGTCATCGGGATGGCGCTGGCGATCCTCATGCTGCGGTCGAAACTGCTCGAGCGGGGGATTCTGCCCTGGATCATCGTCTCGCAGACGATCCCCCTGCTCGCGCTCGCTCCGGTCATCGTGACGTGGGGCAACCGGATCGAGTTGGTCGATTGGCAGCCGTGGATGTCGGTGTCGCTGATCGCGACGTATCTCACCTTCTTCCCGGTGGCGGTGAACGGACTGCGCGGGCTGCAGTCACCGCCTGCGCACTCCATCGAGTTGATGGACTCCTACGCGTCGACCAGACGCCAGACCCTCCTCAAGGTCCGCCTGCCGGGCGCGGTGCCCTACCTCATCCCGGCGCTCAAGCTCGCGGCGGCCGCCTCCATCATCGGCTCGATCGTCGGCGAGATCTCGATCGGCCTCCCCGGTGGCGTCGGGCGCCTGATCCTCGCCTACGCACAGCAGGCCCAGACCGACCCGCCCAAGATGTACTGCGCGATCATCGGTGCCGGCGTGCTCGGCCTCGTGTTCACCTCGGCCGTCGGTGGTCTCGAACGACTCATGCCCGGGTCCCGCCAGCGATCGGACGTCCCGCTGTGAACGTCGTCTCGCGATTCTCGGACCGAATCTCCACGATCGTGGTCCCGCTGGTCTTCGGCGCGATCTTCTTCTCCCTCTGGGAATGGATGGTCCGGGCGTTCGACATCAAGCAGTTCCTGCTCCCGAGTCCCTCCTCGATCTACACGGCGGTGGGCGACAACGCGCAGCGCATCTGGGACGGGGTGGAGATCACCGGCGGCAACGCCGTCTACGGCCTCATCGTCGGGTCGATCATCGCGATCCTCGCGGCCCTGCTGTCGTCGCGGTGGGACTGGTTCAGCGATGTGGTCACACCGATCGCGTCGGGCATGGCAGCCGTGCCGATCGTCTCGCTGGCGCCGGTCTTCAACATCTGGTTCGGATCGACCAACTCGTTCTCGCGACGACTTGTCGTGATCGTGGTGGTGTTCTTCCCCGTGTTCGTCAACGTGACGAAGGGTCTCACCCAGGTCGACTCGATCCACGTCGAGTTGATGCGGAGTCAGGCGGCCTCGGAGTGGTCGGTGATCCGCCGCGTCCGCATACCGAACGCGATTCCGTTCCTCATGTCCTCGCTGCGCCTGGCGAGTTCACTGGCGATCATCTCGGCGATCGTCGCCGAGTACTTCGGCGGCACCCAGGGTTCGCTCGGCCAGCTGATCACCCAGAGCGCGGGCCTGTCCCGCTACGACATCGCCTGGGCCGCCGTGCTCGGGGCCAGTGCCGTCGGCATCGCGATGTTCGCGGCGGTCGCGGCGGTGGAGTGGGTCGCCATGCCGTGGCGGCGCCAGAGCACGGGCGCCTGACGGTCGCTCAGCCCCGCGGGTTGAGGGCCGGGATGATGCGCTGGCCGTAGGCGTTGAGGGTTTCGTCCTTCTGGTCGTGCATCAGATAGATCGCGAACTGGTCGACGCCGAGCGCCTCGAGTGCCTTCAGGCGCTCGATGTGGGTGGCCTCGTCGCCGAGGATGCAGAACCGGTCGATGATGTCGTCAGGGACGAAGTCGGTGTGGTCGTGCCCGGCCTTGCCGTGGCCGGCGTAGTCGTAGCCCTCGCGACCCTTGATGTAGTCGGTGAGCTCCTGGGGTACGGCCCCGCTGTCGCCATAGCGCTCGACGAGGTCGGCCACATGGTTGCCGACCATCCCGCCGAACCAGCGGCACTGGTCGCGCTGGTGCTCGATGTCGGTGCCCACGTAGGCCGGCGCGGCGACACAGATGTAGAGGTCGTCGGGGTCGCGGCCGGCATCGGCCGCGGCCGCGCGGACCGCGCCGATCGTCCACTCGGCCAGCGACAGGTCGGCCAGCTGGAGGATGAAGCCATCGGACTCGCGGCCACACAGGTCCAGCGCTTTCGGGCCGTAGCCGGCCATGAGGATGTCGAGCTTCGACTCCTCGGCCCACGGGAAGTGCTGCTGGGTGCCGTTGTAGGTGACCTCGCGGCCCTCGGCGAGCTCCTTGATGACGTGCATCGACTCGCTCAGCGTCGTGAGCTTCGTCGGGCTGTGGCCGAGCACGCGCATGGCCGAGTCGCCCCGACCGATGCCGCAGATCGTGCGATTGCCGAACATGTCGTTGAGCGTGGCGTAGAGCGAGGCCGTGACGGTCCAGTTGCGGGTGCCGGGGTTGGTGACCATTGGGCCGACGATCATGCGGTTCGTGGCCGACAGCATCTGGCTGTAGATCACGTAGGGCTCCTGCCACAGCACATGACTGTCGAAGGTCCAGCCGTAGCTGAAGCCGAGCGTCTCGGCCTTCTGTGCGAGGTCGACGACCCGCCACGCCGGAGGGTCGGTCTGGAGAACGACGCCGAAATCCATGGATGCTCCTCTTCGAATCGGGCTAGTTGTTGGTGGGGAAGCCGAGGTTGACGGCACTGCCCGCCGGATCGGGCCATCGGCTCGTGACGACCTTGGGTCGGGTGTAGAAGTGGATGCCCTCGGGTCCGTACATGGTCGTGTCGCCAAAGGCGGAGTCCTTCCAGCCCCCGAAGGAGTGGTAGCCCACCGGCACCGGGATGGGGACGTTGATGCCGACCATGCCGGCGTCGGCGTCCTCCTGGAACTGGCGGGCCGCGCCGCCGTCGCGGGTGAAGATCGCCGCGCCGTTGCCCCACGGGTTCGAGGAGATGAGGTCGACGCCCTCCTGGTAGGTGTCGACGCGCACGACGCACAGGACCGGTCCGAAGATCTCGTCGGTGTAGACGGTCATGTCGGGCGTGACATGGTCGAGCAGGGTGACGCCGAGGAAGTATCCGTCGCCGTCGAACTCGGCGTCGCGCCCGTCGACGACCACCGTCGCCCCGGCGTCGGCCCCCGCGTCGATGTAGCCGGCGACCTTGTCGCGGTGCGCCTCGGTGATGAGCGGTCCCATCTCCGAGCCCTGGTCGGTGCCGGGGCCGATGACGAGCTTCTCCATCCGGACCTTGATGGCGTCGACCAGTGGGTCTGCGACGTCGCCGACGGCGACGGCGACCGAGATCGCCATGCAACGCTCGCCCGCGGATCCGTAGGCGGCCGACACGGCCGAGTCGGCGGCCAGATCGATGTCGGCGTCGGGGAGGACGACCATGTGGTTCTTGGCACCGCCGAGGGCCTGGACCCGCTTGCCGTGATGGGTGCCGGTCTCGTAGACGTAGTGCGCGATCGGGGTGGAGCCGACGAAGCTCACCGCCTTCACGTCGGGGTGCTCGAGGAGTCGGTCGACGGCGACCTTGTCGCCCTGCACGACGTTGAGCACGCCCGGCGGGAAGCCGGCCTCCTGGAACAGCTCGGCGATGAGCAGCGGGGCGGACGGATCCTTCTCCGACGGCTTGAGAACGAAGGTGTTGCCGCAGGCGACCGCGTTGGGGATCATCCACAACGGCACCATGGCCGGGAAGTTGAACGGCGTGATGCCGGCCACCACGCCCAGCGGACGCCGAACCGAATAGACGTCGACCCCGGTCGACGCCTGCTCGCTGTGGCTGCCCTTCAGCTGGTCGGCCAAGCCACACGCGAACTCGATGTTCTCGATCGCCCGGGCGACCTCCCCGCCGGCGTCGCTCAGCACCTTGCCGTGTTCGGCGGTGAGGCGCGCCGCGATCTCGTCGGCGTTCTCGACCACCAGGTTGCGGTAGGCGAACATCAGCTTCGCCCGGCGGGCGACACTCACGCTCTGCCATGTGGCGAAGGCCGCCTTGGCGCTCGCGACCGCGGCGTCCACGTCGGCCACCGAAGCCAGCGCCAGCTCGCCGGTCTGTTCGCCCGTCGCGGGGTTGAAGACCGGCGAGGTGCGATCGGAGGTCGACGCGACGGACGACCCGTCGATGAGGTGCTGGATCTGCTGCATGGGTGCCTTAGATGAGGTAGTCGGAGAGACCGCGGCGCAGGTACTGCCCGTGGCCGGTCGAACCGGTGTAGGAGTCGTTCTCGATGATGACCCGACCGCGAGACATCACCGTGTGGACGTGGCCGTTGATCTCGAAGCCCTCCCACGCCGAGTGGTCCATGTTCATGTGGTGGTTCTCTTCGCTGATCGTCCAGGTGCGGTTGGGGTCGTAGAGGACGATGTCGGCGTCGGCGCCCGGCTGGATCGTGCCCTTCTTGGGGTAGAGCCCGAACATGCGAGCCGGCGTGGTCGCGCAGAGTTCGACCCAGCGCGGCAGGGTGATCTCGCCGTTGACGACGCCCTGGTAGATGAGGTCCATACGGTGCTCGACGCCGCCGATGCCGTTGGGAATGGCCCGGAAGTCGTCGCGGCCCAGTTCTTTCTGATCCTTCATGCAGAAGGGGCAGTGATCGGTGGCGACGACGCTGAGGTCGTTTGTGCGCAGCCCCTTCCAGAGATCCTCGTGGTGGTGCGCGTGCTTGGTGCGCAGCGGGGTCGAACACACGTAGGCGGCGCCGTCGAACCCGCGGTCCATATGGTCCTCGACGTTGAGGTAGAGGTACTGGGGGCAGGTCTCGGCGAACACGTTGGCGCCCCGGTCGCGCGCGATCGCCACCTGCTCGAGTGCTTCCGAGGCGGAGAGGTGGACGATGTAGAGGGGAGCGGCGCCGACCTTGGCGAGCTGGATCGCCCGGTGGGTGGCCTCGCTCTCGAACTCGGCCCGACGCACGAGCCCGTGGTTGACCGGGTCGGTCTCACCCCGTTCGACGGCCTGCTCGGCCAGCACGTCGATGGCGAGCCCGTTCTCGGCGTGCATCATGATCAGCGCGCCGTTGCCGGCCGCCTGCTGCATGGCCCGCAGGATCTGGCCGTCGTCGGACAGGAACACGCCCGGGTACGCCATGAAGAGCTTGAAGCTGGTGATGCCCTCGTCGACGAGCGCGTCCATGTCCTTCAGCGACTGGTCGTCGACGCCGCCGATGATCTGGTGGAACCCGTAGTCGATCGCACACTTGCCCTCGGCCTTGGCGAACCACTGGTCGAGGCAGTCGCGGACGCTCTCGCCGGCGCGCTGCACGGCGAAGTCGACGATGGTGGTGGTGCCGCCCCATGCGGCGGCGCGCGTGCCGTTCTCGAAGTCGTCGGACGCGACCGTGCCGCCGAAGGGCAACTCCATGTGGGTGTGGCCGTCGACCCCGCCGGGGATCACGTAGAGCCCGGACGCGTCGATGATCTCGTCGGCGCCCGCTTCGGCGGACGCGGCGACCTCGGAGCCGGGCTGGAGCACGGCGACGATGGTCTCGCCGTCGATCAATACCTCGGCGGGGTCGGCGCCGGTCGATGTGATCACGGTGCCGTTCTTGATGAGCTTCTTCATGATGCCTCCTCGATTGCGCCGACGATCGCGTCGATGCCTTCGTCGATCTCCGCGTCGCTCACGTCGAGCATCGGCGTGATTCGGATTGCGTTGTTGTAGAGCCCACCTTTACCCACGAGCAGGCCGCGGCGCTTGCACGCTTCGAGAACCTCGCCGGCCCGGGTGGCGTCGGGCTCGACGGTGTCGGGTTGCACGATCTCGATCGCCTGCATCAGGCCCTTGCCCCGAAGCTCGGCGATCCAGGGGGTGCGCTCGACGACGGGCGTGAGGGCCGTGGTCAGCCGCTCGCCCATCCGCAGGGCGTTCCCCTGGAGATCGTGGTCGCGCACGTAGCGCAGCGTGGCCAGCCCGGCTGACGCCGACAGGGGGTTGCCGCCGAAGGTGCTGAACGAGAGGGCGGTGATCGAGTCCATGATCTCGGCCCGGGCGACGATGCCCGCGAGGGTGATGCCGTTGCCCACCCCCTTCGCGAACGTGAGCATGTCGGGGACGACGTCGTGGGCTTCGTACCCCCAGAAGTGTTCGCCGGTACGGCCCCAACCGGTCTGGACCTCGTCGGCCACGAAGAGGATGCCGTGGTTGGCGAGGACCTTCCCCAACGCGCCGAAGAAGCCATCCGGGGGAGTGGCGAACCCGCCGACGCCCTGGATGGGCTCGGCGATCAGGCAGGCGACGTCGCCCGCCGTCATCATGTCGATCACCTGCTGGAGGTCGTCGACACACGCGGCGGTGAACTCGTCGTCGTCGAGGTGGCGGAACGGGCTGCGCAGCCGGTAGCCGCCCTGCACGAAGTTGACCGACAGGCCCGAGAGGCTCGTGGACGACCATGACGAGTGGGAGGTGATGGCCTGGGCCGTGAACGACCGACCGTGGTAGCTGTTGCGCATCGCCAGCACCTGGTTGGACTTGCGGTGGCTGGTGGCGAGCAGGATCGCGGTGTCGTTCGCCTCGCTGCCCGAGGTGGTGAAGAACACCCGGGCGTTGGGGATGCCCGACACCGCCGCGATCTCCTCGGCGAGCTCGATCATCGGTTCGCTGAGATACAGCGTGGAGGTGTGCATCACCTTCGCCGCCTGCGCCTGCACCGCGGCGACCACATCAGGGTTGCTGTGGCCGATCATCGTGGTGAGCACGCCGCCGAAGAAGTCGAGGTAGCGGTTGCCCTCGAGATCCCACACGTAGCCGCCTTCGCCCCGGTCGATGGAGATCGGCTCGGCGTAGAGCGGCTTCACGTAGGACGGAAGGACCGCCTCGTAGCGCTCGTGCAGCTCGGCGTTGGTTGTCATGCCTCGGTGAGGTTGCCGTACATGTCGGGACGGCGATCCCGGTAGAAGGCCCACTGATCGCGGACCTCGTTGACGAGGCCGAGGTCCAGGTCGCGGATCACCAACTCCTCCGCGGTGTCGGAGGCGACGTCGCCCACGAACTGGCCGCGGGGATTGGCGAAGTAGGAGGTGCCGTAGAAGTCGTTGTCGCCCAGGTCCTCCACGCCCACCCGGTTGATGGCGCCGACGAAGTACATGTTGGCAGCGGCCGAGGCGGTCTGTTCGAGCTGCCACAGATACGCCGACAGGCCTCGGCTGGTGGCCGACGGATTGAACACCATCTGTGCGCCGTTGAGACCGAGCGCCCGCCAGCCCTCGGGGAAGTGGCGGTCATAGCAGATGTTGACGGCGACCTTGCCCACCGCGGTGTCGAACACCGGGTAGCCGAGGTTTCCGGGTCGGAAGTAGAACTTCTCCCAGAAGCCGTTGACCTGGGGGATGTGGACCTTGCGGTACTTGCCCAGATAGCTGCCGTCGGCGTCGATCACCGCCGCGGTGTTGTAGAGGATGCCCGGCTGTTCCTCTTCGTACATGGGAAGGACGAGGACGATGCCGTACTTGGCGGCGAGCTCCTGGAACCGCTTGGTGGTCGGTCCGTCCGGGATCGCCTCGGCGTAGCTGTAGAACTTCGCGTCCTGCACCTGGCAGAAGTAGGGGCCGTAGAACAGCTCCTGGAAACACATCACCTGGGTGCCGGCTTCGGCGGCCTCGGCGAGGTACTTCTCGTGGAGCTCGATCATCGACTCCTTGTCGCCGGTCCATGCCGTCTGGAGGATTGCGGCCTTCACTACTTCAGACATCTGCTTCCCCGAACACGTGAGCCTCCTGCGCGACTGGTCGACGGAACCCCCGTCCCAGTGTTTCCTCAACCTATTTGATTGAACACGGGGTGTACAAGGGCATCTTTGTCCTATACAAAACTCCCATGCTTGATCGGATCGCGGCGCGCGTGGAGGAGACCTCCGCCGACGGGCTCGCCCGCGCGATCGGGTCGCTGATCAACGAGGACGTCCTCGCCGAAGGCGACCGGCTCCCCACCGTTCGCGCCCTCGCCGCCCGCCTGGAGGTCAGCCCGAACACCGTCTCCGAAGCCTGGCGGATCCTGCAGAACCATGGCGCGATCCGCACCGATCGGCGCCGGGGCACCACGGTGCGGGGACGCCGATCCACGGGCATCGGTCGGCACTGGCAGGTCCCCGTCGAGCCGGGCACGATCGAGCTCGATCTGAGCGCCGGCACCCCCGACCAGACGCTGCTGCCGCCGCTCGGTCCGGTCCTGCAGCGCCTCCACGCCGACGTCGCGGTGACCTCCTACGTCGATCCACCGCTGCTCGAGGACCTCGAGATCGAGCTGCGGCGACGCTGGCCCTTCGTGCCCGAAGCGGTCACGGTCGTCGACGGAGCCCTTGATGCCCTCGACCGGGTGGTGGTCGAGTACGTGCGGCTCGGCGATGTCGTCGTGGTGGAGGACCCGACGTTCCCGCCCCTGCTCGACATGCTCGACGCCGTGGGCGCGGAGGTCATCGGCGTGCCGCTCGACGCCGAAGGGCCGGTGGTGTCCGCGCTCGAGGACGCCCTGCGGGCCGATCCCGTCGCCCTGTTCACGCAGCCGCGGGCCCACAACCCCACGGGCATCCACACGTCACGCGATCGAGCCCGCGCGATCGCCGAGCTCGTACGTGACACGCGCTGTGTCGTGGTCGAGGACGATCACTCCGGTGGTGCGGCCGGGGTGGCGGTGGAGAGCGTGGGCACGATCATCCCCGCCCAGACGGTCCACATCCACAGCTTCTCGAAGTCGCACGGGCCCGACCTGCGCATCGCCGCGCTCGGTGGCGCGGGCGAGCTGGTCGGGAACATCGTGCGGCGCCGCCAACTGGGGCCGTCGTGGACGAGTCGCCTCATCCAACAGATCCTGCTCACGATGCTGGTCGACCCGGCGACCGAGCAGCTGGTGACCGACGCGGCGCGGACCTACCAACGGCGCCGTGACCGACTGCGGGCCTGCCTGGCGGAGCATGGCATCGACGTCAATCCGGGCGTCGGCCTCAACATGTGGATTCCGGTCGAGGACGAACAGCGTGCCGTCGTGGCGTTGGCCGCGCACAGCATCGGCGTCTCGCCGGGAGCACCGTTTCGGGTGGGCGCGTCGACCGGTCGACACGTGCGGCTGAGTGTCGGCACCCTGGCCGAGCGCGACATCGCGCGAGTCGCCGACACGTTCGCGTCCATCGCCGAGGCATCTCGCTGAGCCGTCCGGAATCGAACCGGCAACCCGGCTTCGCTACGGTCACGCCGTGAGCGATCTCGTCTTCAACCCGTTCGGGTTCTCGCACCACGACGATCCCTACGTGACGTACCGGCGACTGCGTGACGAGGCGCCGTGTTATCGCAACGACGAGCTCGAGTTCTGGGCGCTGAGCCGGTTCGCGGATGTGCAGGAGGCCTTTCGGGACACGGAGCTCTATTCGTCGGCCGGCGGCATCGCGTTGGAGAACCGGCGGCCGATCGGCCAGTCGAACGGCTTCGATCAGTTCATCGAACTCGACCCACCGGACCACACGGTCCTGCGCAAGCTCGTCAGCCGCGTCTTCACCATCCGCACCGTGGCCCGGATGGAGGACGAGATCCGGGCGATCTTCACCCGCTACCTCGACCGGGTCGTCACCGAAGGCCGAGCGGAGGCGGTCGAGGACCTCACGAGCCCGTACCCCATGGACGTGATCTCGGCCGTCCTCGGCGTGCCGGAGGAGTTCCGCGAGGGGCTGCGCCGCGACAGCGACAAGATCATGATCCGCAACGACGGCGTGCTCGAGATCCCGCCCGCCGCGGCGGAGGGAATGCTCGGCCTCGTCGCGTACTTCATGGAGGACCTGCCGAAGCGCAAGGCGGGGGAGGGGAGCGGCCTGCTCAACGACCTGGTCGGGTTCGAGGTCGACGGGCGGAGCCTGACGGACGAGGAGTTGCTCGGCTTCTGCGTCCTCTTCATCATCGCCGGCCACGAGACCACCACGAAGATGGTCGCCAACGTGCTCGAGATCCTGTCCCGCCACCCGGAGCAGCGCGCCGAGGTGACGGCTGATCCGGCCCTCGTGCCGGACGTGATCGAGGAGGTGCTGCGCTTCCACAACTCCACGCAGTACATGCACCGGACCCTTACCCGGGACCACGAGATGCACGGGCAGCAGATGCGGGCGGGTGACTCGGTGCTCCTGTTGATCGGCGCGGCCAACCACGACGAGCGGGAGTTCGGGCCGACCGCCGAGGAGTTCGACATCCACCGCCGGGCCGAGCGTCATCTCGCGTTCGGCTACGGCGCCCACTTCTGTCTCGGCGCCGCGTTGGCTCGCATGGAGGGCAAGGTCGCCGTGGAGGAGATCCTCCGTCGGATCCCGGACTTCGACGTCGACCACGACGCCAAGGTGCGGTTCCACTCCAGCAATGTGACCGGGTGGCGCTCGCTGCCGATCACGTTCACGGCCCGTGAACCGGTTGCGGGGTAGCGCTCGATAGAGGAGGCATGCAGCTGCGTGCCGGTCTTCATCGCCTCCTGTTCGTCCTCGTGATGGCCGCGGTCGTCGGCGTCAGCTCCGAGCGGATGTTCTGGTACTGGGCGACCAACCCGCTCGATCATCTCGTGGTCGCGATGGTGTACGCGCCGGCCGTCGGGGGCTGCCTGTGGTTCATCGATCGGTATCGCGTCCGCGGGTTGTGGGGCCTCGTGCTGGTCGCGCCGCTGATGGGCTACTTCGTGGAAGGCGTGATCACGCCGGTCGTCTACGTCGGTGCGCCCGTCCCGTTCTTCCCGGTCTGGTTCGCGTTCTGGCACGGCGTGCTCGGGCTGGCCGTGATCGTCTTCGGCCTCCGCCGACTGCTCCTCGAGCGGCGCGCCGGCGTGCTCTGGGGGGCTGCCGCCGGCCTCGGGGCGTTCTGGGGCATGTGGTCGACCACGATGTGGCTGCCGGAGAACGTCGAGGACGAGGAGCTGATCGCCGACGCGGGCGGGGCGCTGGAGATCCTCGGACCTCTGGACTTCGCGGTCTATGCGTTCACGTTCACCGCCATCCTGGCCGCGGCGCACTGGCTCCTCGGCCGGATCTGGCTCACCGAGTTCCGTCCCGGACGGCCGATGGTGTGGGCTTGGCTGGCAGTCGTCGGTGCCGCGGTGATCGGCTGGACCGTGGCGATCCCGTGGGCGGCCCCGATGTTCATCGGCGGTGTCGCGTTGCAACGGTGGGGCCTGCGCCGACATGCGGCGGGTGCGCACCGGAGCGTCCTGGCGGAGCTCCCGGGACGGATCGCGCCGACCGCGCTCGTGCCGCTCGTCGCGATGCCCGTCGCCGCCGCTGCCGTCTACGCCGTCGCCTGGCAGCTCGAACCGGCGGAGGATCTGGTGCGCTACGGCGCGATGTACGGCGTCATCGCGGTCCAGACGCTGGTGGGAGCGGTGCTGATCGTGCGCTCGTTCCTGTCCGTGCGAAGCGTGGCCCCGGCGGACCGGGTGGGCCATGATCAGGCCCATGCCGTTCACGCCCACACCGGATCGTCTGACCCCGACGCTCTCGCCGCGCCAGGAGCTGGCGCTGCTGGCGCGGGCCCTGTGGCGTGAGGGATACAACGACCATCTGGCCGGTCACATCACCGTCAACCGGGGTGACGGCACGCTCTGGTGCAACCCGTGGCTGCTCACATGGGAGGAGCTCCGACCGGAGCACGTGATCGCCATCGACCTCGACGGCACGGTCGTCGAGCCGAGCCTCGACGGTCACGACTGGCCGGTGCCGCTGGGCATCCCGCTGCACCTGGAGATGCACCGTGTTCGGCCCGAGGTGCAGGTCGCCGTGCACAGCCACCCCCTCTACGCCACGGTGTGGGCCGACCTCGCGGAGGTGCCGCCGGTGCTCGATCAATCGTCGGCGCTCGGCGGTGGCTCCCTCGTGGCGGTCGACGAGTACGACGGTGCGGCCAACGACTCCAGTGCAGCCGCGGCCGCGGTGCAGCTGATGGGTGACGCCGACATGGCGCTGCTCGCCGCCCACGGCGTGTTCGTCACCGGGGTCAGCGTCCGTGCCGCGCACCAACGATGCGTCGCCCTCGAACAACGTGCCGAGCGGGCCTGGCATGCCCGAGCGATCGGCGAGGGGCCACTGCGGTCGCGGCTCGGTGCCGCACCGGCGGCTGCGTTCGCGAAGAGCGAGGGTGACGGCTTCATCGGCTTCTGGGAGGCCGCCGTGCGCACGGAGCTGCGGGCCGACCCGACGCTGCTCGATCAGGGCTAGGCCGTGTCCACGCTGGTGCTCCTCGCGCATCCTGATCTGTCCAACTCGCGCGGCAACGCCGTCCTCGCGGCGGCGGCCCACGACCTCGCCGGCGTGACCGTGCACGATCTGCACGCGGCGTACCCGGACGGGCGGATCGACGTCGCCGCAGAGCAGCAGTCGGTCGAGGCCCACGACGCGATCGTCTTCCAGTTCCCGCTCTACTGGTACAGCACGCCGCCGATTCTCAAGGCCTGGCAGGACGAGGTCCTCACCATCGGGTGGGCCTACGACCCTATGGGCGCCGCCGGCACCGGGATCGCGCTCAAGGGGAAGACGCTCGGCTGCGCCGTGACCACCGGCGCGCCGGCGTCGGAGTTCGCCGCCGGCGGATGGAACGAACACTCCGTCGAGTCGTTCCTGCTTCCCATCGCCGGCACCGTGAACTTCCTCGAGATGCGGTGGCGGGCGCCGTTCGTTGCCTACGCCACATTCGCGCTCGATGACGACGAACTCGCCCGGACCGCCGCCGACTATCAGGAGTGGCTACTCGCATGAGCCCGACCATCGGCCTCTACTTCGACTTCCGCAATCCGGAGCGATGGCACCGCGACCCGGCGACGTACCACGGCTGGCACCTCGACCTCATGGAGGATGCCGACCGTCGCGGCATCGGGTCGATCTGGGTCACCGAGCACCACTTCGTGGAGGATGGCTACCTGCCGCAACCCCTCCCGATGCTCTCGGCGATCGCCGCGCGCACGAACCAGTGCCGCCTGGGCACCGGGGTGGTCGTCGCCCCGCTGATGCACCCGATGGCGATCGCGGAGCAGGCCGCGCTGGCCGACGTGATCAGCGGCGGTCGCGTCGAGCTCGGCCTCGGCGCCGGCTATGTCGCGCCGGAGTTCGAGGCGTTCGGCGCCGACCTGGCGCAGCGCTACCACGACACCGACCACGCCCTTGCCGAGGTGGGGCGCATCTATGGGAGCGGTGGCTGCACTCCCGGTCCGGTGCAGGACCCGCTGCCGATCTGGGCCGGCTATCTGGGTCCGGTTGGCGCCCGCCGCGCCGGTCGGCTCGGGGTCGGTTTGCTCACGTGGAACGCCGCGAGCTGGCCGATCTATCGCGATGCGCTCGCGGCGGCCGGTCACGACCCGTCGCTCGCCCGCATGGGCGGCGTCGTCGACTTCATGGTGGCCGACGATCCCGAGCGGTTCTTCGAGCGGCTCGTGCCCCATCGCACCCACCAGCTCAACAGCTATCGCCAGAACGCGGCGAAGGGGTCCGGCCACACGCCCCGCATGCTCACCGAGGACGAGGTGCGCGAGGGCCGAGGCTCCGGTGTGATCGGCGCACTGTCCGTACTGACGCCGGGCGACGCCGTCGATCGGATCCGTTCGATCGCGGCCGACGCGCCGATCGAGCACCTCTACCTCTGGGCGTCCATCGGCGGCATGCCCGAGGACATGGTGGAGGAGCAGGCCGGCCTGTTGATCGACCGGGTGCAACCGGCGCTCTCCGACTGAGCCCCTACTCGGCCCGGCGCCGGCGTCGCAGGCCTCGGAGCCCTGCCTCCACGCCGGCCTTCATCAGCCGGTCGTTGTCCTTGGAGATGAAGCGATGGACCCGCTTCTCGAGCAGCGCCCGCATGATGTGGTTGAAGACGTGGTACGTCTCGGTGAAGTACACGCGGGTGCGTCCGTCGCCGATGTCCTCCAGCTCGGTCACGCCGGTGGCCTCGGACCACAGCGGCTTGCCGATCGCGTCGTAGCGCCATCGATGCGGCGGGTCGAGTTCGGTGAGCCATTCCCAGCTCTTCGCCCGCCCGCCCGAGAGCAGATAGCGGGGCACGCGGAAGTGGCAGTGGCGCACGAGCCCGTTGCCGCCGTCGGCTCCGGGGTGGAGGACCTCGATCCGCACGTCGCCGTGCTCCATCACCGTCGGTTTCGGACCGTGGAACACCTCCCACACCTCGTCCGGTGTGGCGTCGATCTCGAACGAGAACTGGTGGCGCTGCATCAGACGATCCTCGAGGTGCGGTCGCCCCAGTACCGATCGCGGAGCAGACGTTTGTAGAGCTTGCCCGTGTCCAGGCGGGGGAGCGCGTCGATGAAGTCGACCGAACGCGGGCATTTGTAGCGGGCGAGGCGCTCGCTGCAGTACGTGAGGAGTTCGGCGGCCAGGGCATCGGTCCCGGCCGCGGGGTCGACGAGCTGCACGACCGCCTTCGCCACCTCGCCGAGGTCGTCGTCGGGCACGCCGATGACGGCGACATCGAGGACGGCGTCGTGCGCGATGAGCACGTTCTCGGCTTCCTGGGGATAGACGTTCACGCCGCCGGACACGATCATGAATGTCTTGCGATCCGTCAGGTAGAGGTAGCCGTCGTCGTCGAGATAGCCGACGTCACCCATCGTGTACCAGCCCTGGGGGCTGCGGTTCTCCGCGGTCTTCTCGGGGTCGCCGTGGTACTCCATCGCCGCGCCGGGGGTGTCGAACCAGACGGTGCCGATCTCGCCGGTCGGCAGGTCGTTGAAGTCGTCGTCGCAGATGTGGGTCGTGCAGAAGCGGGGGAGGCCGACCGAGCCCGGATGGTCGAGCCACTCCGCCGACGTGATCAGCGTGGACCCGACGTTCTCGGACCCGGCGTAGAACTCGACGATGATCGGCCCCCACCACTCGATCATCTGTCGCTTCACGTCGACGGGGCAGGGTGCGGCAGCGTGGCTCACGTGGCGGAGGCTCGACAGGTCAGCGCGCGTCCGCACGTCGTCTGGGAGCTTCAGCATGCGCACGAACATCGTCGGGACGAACTGGGCGACGTCCACCTGGTAGCGCTCGATCGCATCGAGGCAGGCGGCGGCGTCGAACGTCTCCATCACCACGACGGTGCCGCCGTAGCGGTGACACAGCGCGCCCGTCACCACCGGGGAAGCGTGGTACAGCGGGGACGGCAGGAGATAGACGCACCCGTCGGCGAGCCCCAGGGGGCCACCGTTGAGCACCATCGGGTCGTCGTCGGTCACCGATCGATCGGGCAGGGGGAAGAGGATGCCCTTCGGGCGACCGGTCGTGCCCGACGAATAGAACATGCCCTGCCCGTTCGGCTGCTCGTCGAGGGGTGTGGCCGGTTGGCGGTCGAGCGCCTCCTCGTAGCCGAGCCATCCGTCGGCCGCGCCATCCATCATGAGCGGCACGTCCACGATCGCGCTCGCGACCGCCTGGTCGGTGAGCGCCGCTGACGTCACGAGCGAGCGGGCCCCGCAGTCCCCGACGATGAAGGCGACCTCCTCGGCGGTGAGGTGGCAGTTCACCGGCGTGTAGTAGAGCCCCGACCGCAGCGCCGCCCACACGACCTCGAAGTAGCGCGGGTGGTTCTCGAGCAGGATCGCGACATGGTCGCCCGGACGCAGGCCGGCCTCGTGCCACAACCGGGCCAACCGGAGCGACCTTTCCTCGAGCTCGCCGTAGCTGACCGTCTCGCCGCTGCCCGCCATCACGACCGCAGCGCGGTCGGGATCGTGGGCGCCGGGATACACGGATCAGCGGGCCGAGGAGGCGATCAGGTCATAGGCGTTGTCGCGCATCACCTGGCGGGTCTCCGCCTCGCTGAAGTTCGCGATGTCCTTCACATAGTCGGTCGGCGTGGGAAGGCCCTCGGCATGGGGGAAGTCGCTGCCGAACAGGAGCCGGTCGATGCCGATGGCCTCCTTGAGGAGATCCATGTCGTCCTCGAAGAACGGTGAGACCCAGATGTTCTCCTTGAACGCCTCCACCGGGTGACGTTCGAAGGCGAACGGCATCTTGCCGTAGCCCGCCTGCAGGTTGCGCAGCAGGTCCGGCACCCACATCGCGCCGTTCTCGATCGTCGCGAGCCGGAGGTTCGGAAAGCGGTCGAGCACGCCGTGACAGATCATCGCCGCGAAGGTGTCGGCGATCGTGCGATCGGCGAAGGCGACAACCGGGAACGGCGAATGGCGGAACCCCTCGAACTGGCCCGACGGCGGTTCCCAGATCTTCCCGTACTGCGACGTGCCGGAGAGCCCGGCGTGGATCGCGTAGGGCACGCCGGCCTCCTCGAGGCGGGCCCAGATCGCGTCGTAGGCGGGCATGCCCGGCGACTGGTAGCCGTGCTCCGTCGGGATCGGGCCGGGCACCGTGCACACCATCCGGGCGCCCATCGCGAGCACGCGGTCGAGCTCTGCCACGGCGAGCTCCGGATCAGCCAGCGTGAGGAACGGCACGGCGTGGATACGGCCGTCGCCGCGGTCGAATCCCCAGTCCTCGTCGAGCCACGAGTTGAACGCCGTGAATGCGGCGTGCAGCGCGGGGATGTCCTTCTTCAGCGCCTCCTGCATGCCCACGCCCTTGGTCGGGAAGAGCAGCACCGTCTCCAGCCCCTGGCTGTCCATCAGTTCGAGGCGGGCGTCGCGATCGCGATACCCGGGCTGCTCAGAGATCGGGTCCAGCTCGCCGAACATCTTCCCGAGGTCCATGCCGCCGTCGACGTTCTTGCCGCGGAAGTAGTCCTCGAGGCTGCCCGGCCGCGCGATCGGATCGAACGTGGGGTTCGGGATGAACTTGTTGACCCGCCCGCCCACGAGGAAGCGCTTCTTGCCGTCGATCTCCGCCCACTGCATGCACCGCTTCTTCATCTTCGGGTCGATGTGGCGGATGAACGCGTCCTCGGCCTCGTAGTAGTGGTTGTCGGCGTCGAACGCGAGGTACGGGAGCTCGGACATGCTCGCGAGCGTAGGAAAGAGCGGCCCGGTGCGAAAGCTGGTGGGTGCTCGCGGTTTCGCATGCACGCCATGCGGCGCGGGAGGATGACGTCATGGCCAGCGCCCCGAGCCGGACCTTCAACCTCGCCGATCTGTTCGAGGGTGCCGTCGAGGCGCTCCCGGATCAGGACGCCGTGGTCACCGCGGGAGCGGACGAGCCCACGCGTCGGTGCACCTACGCCGAGCTCGACGCCCGCGCCAACCAGGTCGCCCACGTGCTCGCCGACCTCGGCATCGGCCCGCACGACCATGTCGCCGTGCATGCCATGAACTGTCTGGAGTTCATGGAGATCACCCTGGGCGTCTTCAAGCTGCGCGCCGTGCCCGTGAACGGGAACTTCCGGTACACGACGGACGAGCTGCGCTACGTGTTCGACGACGCAGAGGTCGCGGCCGTGTTCACCCAGTCGGCGATCCGTGGCGAAGCCGCAGCGGCCGCCGGTGATCGGCCGCTCATCACGATCGGCGGAGACTACGAAGACGCCCTCGCCGGTGCGCCGACGACCCCCGTCGACGTCGGCCCCCGCTCCTCCGACGATCGCTACCTCCTCTACACCGGCGGCACGACGGGGATGCCGAAAGGCGTCATCTGGCGTCACGAGGACGTGTTCTTCGGCGCCCTCGGCGGCACGGGCGCGCCGCGTCAGGGCCTGCCGAAGCTCGCATCGCCGGACGACATCGGCGCGTTCGTCACGCAGGGGACCGGCATCACCCGTCGGCTGCCGCTGTGTCCGCTGATCCACGGCGGCGCCCAATGGATCGCGCTCACCTCGCTGCTCACGGGCGGCACCTGCCTGCTGACCGTCGATGCGTCGCTCGACGCCGGGTCGGCCCTGCGGCTCGCGGCCGACGAGCGGGCTGAGTTCCTGATGATCATCGGCGACGCCGTGGCCCGTCCCTTGGCCGACGAACTGCGACGCAACCACGCGCTGTACGACCTGTCGTCGCTGCGGCTCGTCTCGTCGTCCGGGGCGATCCTGTCGCCCGCGGTGAAGGCGGCCCTCGAGGAGTATTTGCCGGCCACGAAGGTGATCGATCGCTTCGGCGCCTCGGAGACGGGCGGCCAGGGTCGGATCAAGCGGTCAGCCGACGGCAGCGGTCCGCTGCAGCTGCTGGCCGACGAGCAGACGACGGTGATCGGCGACGACGGGCGCCCGCTGGTGCCCGGCTCCGGTGAGCGGGGCCGGCTTGCCCGTTCGGGCTGGATCCCGCTCGGCTACTGGAAGGACGAGGAGAAGACGGCGGCGACGTTCCCGACGATCGACGGCGTGCGCTACTCCGTGCCGGGCGACCTCGCGACGATCGAGGCGGACGGCACGATCTCCGTCTTCGGACGCGGATCGATGGTGATCAACACCGGTGGGGAGAAGGTCTTCCCCGAGGAGGTCGAGGCCGCGGTGAAGGGTCACCCGGCGGTCTTCGACTCGCTCGTCGTCGGGGTACCGGACGACCGCTTCGGCTCCCGTGTGGCGGCCGTCGTGTCCTTGCAGGATGGCGCGGTGGCGCCCTCGGTGGAGGAGTTGGCCGACCATTGTCGTGCCGTGATCGCCGGCTACAAGGTGCCGCGTGAGCTGATCGTCGTGGACGAGGTGGTGCGCAAGGTGACCGGCAAGGGCGACTACGGGTGGGCGAAGCAGGCGGCACTCGAGGCGGTGCAGGCATGAGCGGCATCGGATCGAGCCTCGGCGTGAGCGCCGACCACGAGACGCTCGCTGACACCGTTCGCCGGTGGGTGGACGATGTCGTCGGCGACGCGGGACGGCGCGCCGGCCTGGAGGATGCACCGCCTTTCGCACAGTGGGACGAGATTGTCGCGATGCGGTGGCCGACCCTGCACGCGCCGGAAGAACTCGGCGGTGAAGGCTTCGGACTCGCGGACCTGGCCGTCGTCCTCGAGCAGACCGGACGCGGCGGCATGCCTGGCCCGCTGCTGCCGACGGCGTTGGCCGTCGCCGTGCTCGCCGAGACCGACGACCGTGCTCTCGCGGCGGAGTGGATCGGGCGAATCGCGATGGGCGCGACCGCGGCGGTCGCGTTCGCGGGATCCGGTCCGGATGCGTTCGCAACGGTGCTCGGGGCGGCCGGCGCCGACGTGCTGATCGGGCCGTCCGGCGACGGTTGGGCATTGTGGTCGTCGGACGAGTTCGCGTGTGATGAGCCGACGGGGGTCGACCTCGTGCGTGGCGTCTCCGCGGTTCGACCCGACGGGCCCGGTGTCGCCGTGCCGATCCCGACCCATCGCGTGGCCGACCTCGCCACGTTGCTCCTGTGCAGCGAGGCCGTCGGGATCGCCGCGTGGTGTGTCGAGACGGCCGCGACCTACGCCGCCGACCGCGTGCAGTTCGGCCGCCCGATCGGTCAGTTCCAGGGCGTGAAACATCGCTGCGCCGACATGCTCGCCGCGCTCGAGCTCGCCCGCGCGATCACGTGGGATGCGGGCCGCGGCGGCCCGGCGGACGAACAGCGCCTTGCGATCGCGACGGTCGGCGCAGTCGTGTCGGACGCCGTGGTCGGCATCGCGAAGGACTGCATCCAGGTGCTCGGCGGCATCGGCTTCACGTGGGAGCACGATGCCCATCTCGCCCTGCGGCGAGCGCTCGCCACCCGAGCGCTCCTGGCGCCGGCTGCCACCCGCACGGCCGAGGTCGTGGCGCTCGTGCGCTCGGGTGTCGTGCGGTCCCTGCCGCTCGAACTCCCGGCCGAGGCGGACGAGATCCGGGCCGGTGTGGCTGCCTGGCTCGATCGGCTCGCGGCCGAACCGAAGGACACGTGGAATCGACGGATCGCCGACGACGGATATCTCGTGCCCCACTGGCCCGAGCCGTGGGGGCGGGGCGCGTCCGCCGTCGAGCAGGTGGTGATCGACCAGGAGTTCGCCCGTGTGCGCATCCGACGACCGCACCTCCAGGTGGCCGCGTGGGCGCTGCCGACCCTGATCGCCCACGGTTCCACCGAGCAACAGGAGCGCTGGGTCGGGCCGTCGTTGCGCCAGGAGCTCATGTGGTGTCAGCTTTTCTCGGAGCCCGAGGCCGGCTCGGATCTGGCGTCGCTGCGGATGCGGGCACTGCGCGACGGCGATGGCTGGCGACTCACGGGGCAGAAGGTCTGGACGTCGATGGCGCACACCGCCGACTGGGGAATCTGCCTCGCCCGGACATCGCCGGACAAGCCCAACCACGACGGCATCACCTGCTTCTTCGTCGACATGGCCTCGCCGGGCATCGACGTGCGGCCGCTGCGCGAGATCAACGGTGATGCCTGGTTCAACGAGGTGTTCTTCGACGACGTCTTCGTGCCGGACGACTGCGTGATCGGCGCGGTGGACGATGGCTGGCGGGCCGGCCGCACGACACTCGCCAACGAGCGGGTGTCGATGGGATCGGGCGCGTCGATCGGGGCGGGGGTCTCGGCCCTGCTCGATCTGCTCGACGACGACAGCTCCGCTCACGAGATCGAAGTGGTCGGCGGCTTGTTGGCGCGAGACGCGGCACTCGGCGCGCTGCGGGCGCGCATGACGATTCGTTCGCTTTCCGGTGCGGATGCCGGTCCGGAGGCGAGCGTGGTGAAGCTGCTCGGTGTCATCCACGACCAGGACGTGCAGGAGGCGGGCGTCGAGCTCCTCGGTGCGAGCGCGGCGGCGGCCTCTGGTGTCGCTGCGGGATGGGTGAGCAGCTTCCTGTGGAATCGCAGTCTCACGATCGCCGGTGGGACCAGTGAGGTGCAGCGCAACGTGATCGGCGAACGCCTGCTGGGCCTGCCCCGCGACCCCTGACGCCCGCGACCGGCGGCGCCCGCTACTCTCGCCGCATGCGCACCCCCCTGTCCCGCGTCCTCCTCGTGATCCTCGCCGTGTTCGCCCTCGTGGCGAGTTCCTGCGGCGATGACGCGTCGCCCGCCGCGACCGGTGACGATTCGGCCACCGATGATGGTGGGACCGACAACACCGGCGACGACGGTGGCGACGACGACACCCGAACGTCCGACGACGGCCGCGAGTCCGACGGCAGCGACGTGCTCGACGGCGGGGCGGATGACGACGGGGGTGCCGCCGACGACACCGCGACCGACGACGACATGGGCGAGGACGGGGACATGGGCGAGAGCACGCCCGACGCGGATGCGTACTGCGCGCTCTCGGTCCAGGCCGACGAGGCGGGCAAGGGATTCAACCCGGCCACGATGTCGGTCACCGAGGTCGAGGATCACTGGCGAACCCAGCTCGCGCTGATCGACCAGGCCCGAGACGTGGTCCCCGCGGAGATCCGTGACGACTTCGCGCTGATCGGTCGCGCGATCGGGGAGCTCGTCGACCTCCTCGAAGCCAACGGTTGGAACTACTTCGCCGTCCTCGATGAGCTCGACGCGATCTTCGAGGCCCCGGCCCTCGTGGCCGCGGGCGAGCGCCTCGACGCCTTCGATGCCGACGTGTGTGGGATCGAGTCCGACAGCACCGGCGGCGACGGCGACACGAACGGCGACGACGAGCAGGCCGGATTCGATGACTCGCCCTACTGCCAGCTGGCCTTCGCGTTCTCGCAGGACACCCGCAGCATCCCGGTGGGCGAGGGGCCCGAGGCGATCGAGGCGTTCTATGACGACGTGCTCGATGCGCTCGTCGGGCTGTGGGAGCTCGCGCCGGAGGAACTCAAGGCGCACATCGACACGATCGGTGAGGGGATCTCGGCGATCTACCTGCTGCTCGAGGAGCACGGCTTCGACCTGGACGCAGCGACGGCGGACATGAACGAGCTCACGTCGGATCCGGAGTTCAACGATCCGATGAATGCCGCGACCGAGGTGCTCGAGAACTACGACGAGTCCGTCTGCGGCATCGTCTGATCATCAGTCTCAGGACTGCTGGGCGATGACCTCTGCGCCGTAACGTTCGAGTGTCTCGATCGCGTGGTCCAGCGAGTCACCCGGCGCATTCACGCTGCTCCACGTGACACCGAGGCGGGCGAGTTCGTCGAGTCCCTCCAGACGAGCGGCGGCGTCGAAATCGTCGTCG
>BQJV01000008.1 GCA_021604885.1 Acidimicrobiales bacterium | reverse complement strand
CGAGATCGCGCGCCTGCGCGGCGGCACGGTCGCCGATGACCGCGGCGACGTGTTGCAATCCCTCGTGGCCGAGGCGGTGCTCAGCGACGCCGAGATCCGCGATCAGGTGTTGACCCTCATCGGGGCCGGGTTCCACACGACCGCCGCATCGCTCGCCTGGACGATCTGGCGCGCCGCGCTGACACCGGGGGTCTGGGAGGAGCTGCGGGCCGAGGCCGACGCGGTGCTCGGCGACGACCACCCGTCGACGATGTCCACGACCCAGCTGGCCGGGCTCGAACACGCCGACCGCGTCGTACGTGAGTCGCTCCGACTGCATCCCGCCGGCGTCTTCTCCCCTCGCGAGGCGGCGCGGGACATCGACGTTGCCGGGCACCGGATCCGCAAGGGGACGCTCGTGATGTGGTCACCCCATCTCGCCGGTCGTGACCGCGACGTGTGGGACGACCCGCTGACATTTCGGCCCGACCGTTGGCTCGACCCGACGGACGAGCAACGCGCCGCCAACGAATCCGCGTGGGTGCCGTTCGGTCGGCCCGCCCGCAACTGCATCGGCTTCGCGATGGCCCACATGGAGCTGGTCCTCATCATCGCTCGCCTGGCGCAACGCCTCGACGTCACCCTCGCGTCAGCCACCGTTCCCGCCCCGTACGGGATGGTCGTGAACCGGCCGACCGGCGGCGTCCCGGCGCGCGTCACGCATCGGAACTGAACCGCGTCTCGGCCACCGGCTGACGCCCCGTCTCGCCAGGTGATACATGTCACGCGGGGTATCCGAGACACTTGTCTCACGCGCGTGGTAGAGAGGGAGTCGTGAGCGGTATGCACGACACCATCGAGCTGGTCGATCCGATCGCCGAACCCTGGGAACGGTTGGGTCCCAACCTCCAGAATCGCGAGATCGCGATCATCGACCATCACCATCAGACACTGGCCGAGGCGCACCTCGAACTCCTCGCGGACGTCGCCGCGTTTCCGGCGAACTACTCGCGGGAAGAGGAAGCCGGCCTCCTACTCGGCCATCGGTCCGGAGGCGGCACCCACCTCGTGTTCACGAACCCGGGCCACGCGCCCATGTCGTGCGACCTCACGGCCGCGCAGACCGCCGCGTTGTTCGTCACGATGCGGCGGGCGCTCGACAGCGCCCAGCAGGTCGATCTCGGTGATCGCCACATCAAGAGTGAGCTTCCGTGGCGTGGGTTGCGCGCCAAGCGCATCGACGACGCCGGCGACCACATCGTCGTGCAGTGCCGCTTCTTCCGGGGCGACGGATGCGAGGTCGTGCTGAGTCGGGCCGAGGCCGAGCGCCTCGCGGCCCAGGTCACCCAGACCCAGGCCGCCTGACACTCATCGGTTTCGCGTCGCCGGCGGCGGGTCGGGCTCCGGGCCGAGGAAGATGGTCACCATCGCCTCGGCATGTGCGTCGATGAACGCCTCGTCGATCACGCGCTCCCCGACGAGCCGGCGGGCCTCGGGTGCGTTGACGTAGGCCATCGTCGCCGCACCGATGAGCGCGTAGTACACGATCGTCTCGTCGATCTCGGCGACGATTCCGCGCTCACGAAGCGAACGCCAGGCGCCCGCGAGCAGGTCGTAGATACCGCGGGTGTGGCGTTCGACGATCCACGCGAGGCGGTCGGAATCGGCGGTGGCCTCGACGACCATCATCCGGTTGAGCTCGGGGAGCCCCGAGACGGCTCGCACGATGGCGCGCAGGACGGCGGCGAATCCCTCGCGGGTGATCTCGCCACCGCCGGTGAAGGCGGCGAGCTCTGGCGTGGCGACCGCATCGGCCAACTTCGAGAACACGTGATCGACGGCGGCTCGCCAGAGCTCGTCCTTGGAGTCGAAGTGATAGTTGATCTGCGGCTGATGCGTACCCGCCCGCGCCGCGATGGATCGGGTCGACGCCCCCTCGAAGCCATGGGCCGCGAACTCGGCGATGGCGGCATCCAGGAGTGCCTCGCGGGTGGCATCGGCGCGGGCTTGGGGTCGGGAGACGGGCATGACGTTGACCATTCTCTATCACTTGATATAGATTGTCCAGCACCCCACCTCTCTCGACACGAAGGCCGATCAACGATGCCCCTCAACGGACTCCTCGACATCGAGCTCCGAGCCCCGGATCCCTCGGCGCTCGGCGATTTCTGGATGCGGCGCGGCCTGGGTCGCACCGACGACGGCGTGTACGGCACCGCCGATCGCCCGGTGCAGCTGACCATCGCCGAGAGCGACCACCGCCATCTCGGCGAGGTCCACCTGAGCTGCGAGACCGAGCAGGACCTCGCCGAGATCGCCGGCCGGCTCGGCGACCTGGGTATCGCGTCGATCACCAGCGGTACCACGCTCTCCTGCACCGACCCGGTCCACGGCCACAACGTCACCGTCGATGTCGGCGAGCCGCCCGCGCTCCGGGCTGTCGAGCCGCGACCGAGCAACCGACCCGGCCACTCGGGTCGGTTGACCGAGCGCGCCGACGCGGTCGCCACCCGCGCCGAGCCCCGCGCGCCCCGACGGCTCGGCCACTTCGTCCTGGGGACCCCCGACCTCGAGGCGAGTCAGCGCTTCTACGTCGACGGACTCGGCTTCCGCGTCTCCGATCAGATCCTCAACGGGGTCGCGACCTTCCTGCGCTGCGAGGCGGACCACCACAACCTCCTCCTCCAACCGGGGCCCACGGCGTACCTCAACCACTACGCGTTCGAGCTCGACGACATCGATGCCGTCGGCGCGGCCGGCACGGCGGTGCTGAGCGAACGCCCGGACGCCCACCTGATCGGCATCGGCCGTCACACGCTCGGATCGAACGTCTTCTGGTACCTCACCGATCCCGCCGGCACCGCGTTCGAGTTCTTCAGCGACATGGACCAGATCCACGACGACGAGGCATGGGAGCGCGACCACGGCCGCCGCGACTGGGAGGGGTCCGACGGCCCTGCCGGCTTCTCGGCGTGGGGGCCGCCGGAGCCACCGCCCGAGTTCTTCGATCCACCCGACCTGCCCGCGATCGCGGCCGCTCGCGCCGCACGCGGCCTGGCCTGAGGGAGGCGCCGTGGATCTGGGAGTCGAGGGACGACGAGCAATCCTGCTGGCCTCGAGTCGAGGCTTGGGCCGTGCCTGCGCCGAGAGCATCGCCCGCGAGGGAGCCCACGTCGTGGTCAACGGGCGGACGGAGGCCGATGTCCACGCCGCGGTGGCGGCCATCGAGTCCGCCCATGGCGTCGTGGCGACGGCGGTCGTCGGTGACTCCACGACGACCGCGATCCACGACGCGCTCCTGGACGCGTGTCCCGAGCCCGACATCGTCCTGCTCAACGGCGAAGGGCCGCCGCCCACGCCCTTCGGGCAGATCGACGAGGACCAGTGGCAGGCGGCGGTGACCCAGCAACTCCTGGGTCCGCTGACGTTTCTCCAACGAGTGCTCCCGGGGATGCGGGAGCGCCGGTGGGGGCGCATCGTCGCCGTCAGCTCGGCGATGGTGAAGTCGCCGAACCCGTTGATGAGCCTGTCGCACGGCACCCGACTCGGCCTCGCCGGCGTCCTGAAGGGCCTCTCCAAGCAGGCTGTCGCCGACAACGTCACGATCAATCAACTGCTGCCGGAGCGTTTCGACACCGACCGGCAACGGCAGATGGCCGAGTTGGTGATGACCTTGCGCGACATCTCCTACGAGGAGGCGCGCGCCGAACAGGAGGCGAGCATCAAGGCAGGCCGCCTCGGCCGGGCCGACGAGTTCGGCGACACGTTCGCGTTCCTCTGTTCCGATCAGGCCGGCTACCTGAGCGGCCAGAGCATCCAGCTCGACGGCGGCAGCTACGAAGGCCTGTTCTGATGGTGGACGTCGTGATCGTGGGCGGCGGTCCGACCGGGCTCACCGCCGCATGTCTCTGTGAGCGGCTCGGACTGGAGGCGATCGTGCTCGAACGACGCGACCGTCCTCAGGAGGCGCCGGCCGCCCATGTCGTCAACGCCCGGACGTTCGAGATCTGGCGCCAGGCGGGCATGGACATGGAGCGCATCCTCGCCGCAGCGCATCCGCCCGCGGAGGCGGGATGGGTCCACTTCGTCACACGCCTCGGAGGCGACATCGTCGGGTCCCTGCCGTTCGAGCGTCAGGGCGACGAGATGTACGGCATCACGCCGACGCCGCTACGCAACCTGAGCCAGCACCATGTCGTGCCGATCCTGGCCGACCACGTCCGCGATCTTCGCCATGGGCATGCGTTCGTCGCGTTCGAGGCGGGCGACGACGGGGTGGTGGTCGACGTCGACGGTCCCGATGGCCGCTACCGGATCACCGCCGACTGGCTGGTCGCGGCCGATGGCGCCGCGAGTCCCGTGCGCCGCAGCCTCGGCATCGAGATGGACGGGCCCCGCACGATCCAGTCGTTCCTGATGATCCATCTCGCCGGCGACCTGCGCCCGCTTACCGGAGCCGCGCCGGGGGTCCTCCACTTCCTCGTCGATCCGGAGCCCGGCGGCGTGTTCGTCTCGCACGGGGCGGACCGCGAGTGGGTCTTCATGCACGAGTGGGAACCGGAGCACACGTCGATCGATGCCTACGACGATGACCGCTGCCGCGCTCTCGTCCTCGCCGCGCTCGCTCCGGGCGCCGCCGCATCGGTCGACTTCGAGGTGCGAGACACGGCCGTGTGGCACATGAGCGCGCAGGTGGCCCGGGAGTACCACCGGGATCGGGTGTTCCTCACCGGCGACGCCGCCCATCGATTCCCGCCGACGGGAGGGCTCGGTCTCAACAGCGGCGTGGCGGACGCCCACAATCTGATCTGGAAGCTCGCCGCGGTGCACGCCGGATGGGCCCCCGACACGATCCTCGAGACGTATGAAGCCGAACGTCGGCCGGTCGCCCAGTTCAACTGCGACCAGTCGCTTCTCAACGCGCTCGGCCTGGCGGCGGTGCCCGCCGCGTTCGGCTTCGAGCACGCGACCCAGGGCACGACGGCGCACATCGAAGACGTGCTGGCCGACCCCGAGCGACGAGCGGCGGTGCAGAGCGCCATCGCCGAGCAGGCGATCCACTTCGATCTCCTCGGCCTCCAACTCGGCCACACCTACGACGGACCGCTCGTGGTCGATGACGGCACCACTCGTCCGCCCCTGGCGGAACCGGCGCGGGACTACCAGCCCTCCACCCGGCCCGGCGGGCGACTCCCCCATGCCTGGCTGCCCGACGGCTCGTCCACGCTGGATCTGGTCGACCGGGCGGCGCCGACCATTCTCGTTCGTGCCGGCGACGAGCGACCGACGTTCGCGGGCGGACCACCCGTGGTGGTCGCCGACGTGCCCAAGGCGGTGTGGAGCGACGCCTTCGCGCTCGAACCCGGCACGGCGCTCATCGTGCGGCCCGACCAACACGTCGCCGCGCGCGTCAGGCTGGCCGAGGTGGACGAGACCCTCGCATCCTTGTTCATGCCACCGGAGCCGACATGACCGACGCCGCACGACCCAATGTCCTCGTGGTCATCTGTGATCAGCTGCGCGCCGATCATCTTGGCTTCGCCGGCAACGCCGTCGTCCGTACACCGCACATCGACGCACTGGCCGAGACCGGCACCGTGTTCGAGCGGGCGTATGTCAACAACCCCGTCTGCATGCCGAACCGTTCGACGCTGATGACGGGCCTGATGCCCTCGGCGCACGGCGTGATCTTCAACGACCGGTCACTCGAGCCGCACCACACCACCTTCGTGTCGAGGCTGCGCGACGCCGGCTGGCGGACGGCGCTGGTCGGCAAGTCCCATCTCCAGCACGGCGAGAGCCGCGACGCAGTGGATGACCTCGGGCCGGTTCCGGGACGGACCTCACCGTTCGGCGACATGTGGGACGCCATCGAGCACCACGAGCGCTACGAGCTGCCGGACATCGTCGATCCGGACGACTTCTACGGCTTCGGGCACGTGGAGTTCAGCGTCGGTCACGGTGCCCAGGTGGGCGGACACCACTACCGCTGGGCCCGGGACAAGGGCATCGCGCACGACGTCCTGCGGCAGGGCCTTGACCCGACCGCGGACATTCCGGGCCGGTCGCCGCTGTGGTGGCAGATCTTCCCAGCCCCTTTCCCGGACGAGGTCTCGTCCACGTCGTTCGTGACCGAGCGCACCATCGCGGCGATCGAAACGGCAGAGGCCGACGACGAGCCCTGGATGGTGTGGTGCTCGTTCCCCGATCCGCACCATCCGCTGTCACCGCCCGAGCCGTGGTTCAGCCGCCACGACCCGGCCGACATGGAACTGCCCTCCACGTTCGCGGAACCGGGCGAGGGATGGCCGGATCACCTGCGAGCGATTCGTGACCTCCCGGCCGATGTCAACAGTCACGGAAGGTACGTCATCCCCTTCGGGCCGACGCCGGAACAGGCCCGAGCGGCCATCGCCGCCACCTACGGCATGATCGAAGCGATCGACCACGGCGTGGGCCGCATCATGGCGAGGCTCGAAGAGCTCGACGCCCTCGACGACACGATCGTGGTGTTCACCAGCGACCACGGCGACATGATGGGCGACCACGGCCTCCTGTTGAAGCTGGTCATGCACTTCCGCGGCTGTCTCGAGGTGCCGATGATCGTCCGTGCGCCCACGCGAGGAGGGCAGCGGACCCGCTCGCTCGCCGCAAGCATCGATCTGCCGGCGACGATCCTCGACCTGTGCGGCCTGGATGCGCCGCAGGGAATGCAGGGGACGAGCCTCGTGCCGGTGCTCGACGACGCGTCGGCGAGCGTCCGCGAGCACGTGCTCGTGGAGGACGACTTCCCGGCATCGCGTGGCGGCCGCCCGGTTCCGCTCAAGACCCGCACGATCGTGACCGACCGGCATCGTTTCACCCGCGACAGCGACGGTTTCGAGATGCTCTACGACCTCGCCGCGGACCCCGACGAGCTGACCAACCTCGCGACCGAGGGAGCCGATCCTGCGGTGCGGGCCGAGCTGCTCACCGCGCTGGCCGACGCGATGTTCCACGCCGACGACGTCACGAGGACCGAACCCGTCACGCCCTGATGTTCTCGGCCGCGTCCGGCTCGTCGCGGGCGAGCAGCGTCTTCATCACGGCCCGCAGAACGGCGGTGGGGTCGACGACCGGACCGGGCGATCGCCAGGCCACGATTCGATCAGGGCGAACGAGGACGCAGCCGTCGTCGGCGACCTCGCGCCGTCGCATCCAGTGCCCGTACACGTCGTTGACATCGAGCCCGAGCGACACCGCGACACCCGCCACCTCCACGCCGAGCTCGGCCGAGACCGTCGCCGCCGCCGCGATCCAGTCACCGCCGCCGGCGCCGGTCAGCAGGGTGAACCGGTCGTAGCCACAGAGATCGAGGGTCGACACATCGTCGGAGTCGACGGTGAGCCACACGTGGGGCAGCGGACGACCCGGGCGGGTCGAGGGCTCGTAGTGCAACACCGGATCTCGGGTCGGTTCCGGTTCCGGCGTACCGTCGTCGATCACGGCGTCCGATCGATAGTGCTGACCGAGCTCGACGCCGTGGGCGTTGAACTGCTCGTTCATGAGATCGAGTCCGGCCAGCAGCCCCGCGCGGTGCTCGTCGCCGCCGGGTCCGAACACCTCGCGTAGCCGGTCGTCCACCTCGGTCGGCGTCATCCCCGAGGCAAGACCCATCGGCGCGAACCACGCGATCATGTCGTCGACGCTCTGGTTCGCTCGGTCGACCACCTGGCGGCCGACGGGTCGACGCTCGGCGTCGTAGGAATCGAGCAGGGCATCGCCGGCATGGCCCTGCAGGACGAGAACCAGTTTCCAGACGAGGTTGTAGGTGTCCTGAATCGACGTGTTGCTCCCCAGCCCGTTCGCGGGCGGGTGACGGTGCGCCGCGTCGCCCGCGATGAAGAGTCGGCCTCGCCGATAGCCGGTGGCGACGAGATGGTTGAACTCCCACGGGCTGACGTGCTTCACCGACACCTCGACGTCGTCATCGCCGATCGCGGCTCGAATGCTGGCGATCACCGCGGACTCGTCCAGGTCGTTGGGGGCCATTCCCTCCCGAATGAAGATCGTGCTCCACTCGGTCCACGGTTCGATGCAGGTCCAGACGCTCACGAGGTCCTGGCTGTCGGGGGTCACGGTGACGAACAGCGCCCCCGACCGGTGGGCCGTGTAGGCCGAGAGGTCGGCCTCGATCCACACGGTGACGGCGTTGCCCTTCCCGCCCTCTCCCTCGAACTCGAAACCGCCATCGCGCCCGACCACGGTTCGAGCGCCGTCACACCCGATCACGTAGGCGGATCGGACCTCGAACTCCGGTGCGCCGTGACGAGGCCGCACCCGCGTGGTGACGCCGTCGGCGTCCGGTCTCACCGAGATCACCTCGTGGTGCAGGCGCACATCGGCCCCGAGCTCCCGCGCCCGGTCGAGCATGATCGGCTCGAGGATGTGTTGCGGGGCGTTGCACATCTCGGTCGGACTCGCCGCCCGGTACTCCCCGATCCGGTCGTCACCGGTGCCCCACGTCATCATGCGCGAGAGCTCCCGACCGGCGAACGAGGTGGCGAAGACCTGCTTGCCCATGAGGTGATGCGGGAGTGCCCGCGCCTGGACTCGTTGCTCGATCCCCAGGTCACGCATCACCTCGACCGCTCGCTGATTCGTGATGTGGGCCCGCGGCGAGTTCGCCGTGCCGTACTTCGTCACGGTGAGCGCGTCCACGCCCGAGCGCGCCAGAAGCGACGCCGCGGTCAGCCCGGCCGGACCGGCCCCCACCACCAGAACATCGGTCGTGATCGTTTCCATCTTCCCCTGCCTTCGCCGTGGCTGTTCATTCGACCAGCGACTGTCGACAGCGTGCCCGCGGGGAACTCACTTGTCAAGTGACCAGTCGACTCCCCCGAGGCTCAGCTCGACGAGGCAAAGGCGGCGACCAGAAGGTCGGCGTGGGCACGAATCGCGGCGTCACTCCCCGGGTCTCGTCCCGTGAGTGCTCGACACTCGGGCGCCACGGCGAACATCAGCGATGCGGCACCGACCACCGCGTAGTAGAGGTGCGCAGCTCGCGCCGTCGACCCGCCCGACCCCGCGACGGCCCGGAACCGACGCTCGAGATGGGTGTCGATCAGCCAGCGGAGTCGATCGTCGTCGTGACGACCCGCATCGACCATGAAGTGGAACACTTCCGGGTGCCGGGCCGAGAACGCCACATGGGCCCGTATCGCCGCCTCGTCCGAGCCGACGGCCCCCGGCGGCGTGCCCTCGTCGAGCCGCCCGAAGATCCGATCCGCCGCCGCGCGCCAGAGTTCGTCCTTCGAGGCGAAGTGGTAGGTGACGAGCCCCTGCGTGACGCCGGCTCGGGCGGCGATCGCTCGTGTCGATGCCGCCCGGAAGCCCTGGTCCGCGAACTCCTCCACCGCCGCGTCGATGATGCGCTCGCGGGACTGCTCCTTCTGTTCCGCTCTGGTCATGGAGCGAGCGTAGCTGTTCACCTGACAAGCGAACGTCAGGCCGGCGGCGGGCCGAGGATGTCGATGTCGTGGTTGCGAGCGACATCGGCGACGAGCGCTCCGTCGACCGGGGCCTCCTCGGGGAGCTCGGCGGTGGGCGCCGGGGTACCCATGTCGGCGACGAAGGCGTCGAACTCCGGAACCCGGCTCCGCGCCGTGGTCACGGAGAGGTAGCGGGCGTGGTCGGATCGCACGACGAAGGTGTGGGGCACCCCGTGGGGCAGGTAGGCGAGCTCGCCGGTGCGAGCGGTGGTCCGTTCGTCGCCGACGACGAAGTCGATCTCACCCTCGAGCATGACGACGAGTTCGTCCTCGTAGCGGTGGGAATGCAGCGGCGGGGCGAACCCGGCCGGCGAGTAGAACTCGACGACGGTCATCGTGCCGCTGTCGTCACCCGCCACCTTGTTGACGGCGAGCTGGTTCAGGAAGTGGAAGTGCTCGCCCGCATCTCGGGTGATCACCTGAGGGGTGTCGAGGGTCATGATTGCTCCTTGTTTGTCGTGCTGGTTGTGTTTGTTGTGCTTGTTGGTTGGCTCGTGGATCGAGGGGCCGGTCACCGGATGGTCAGCTCGGTGAGCAGGCCGGTGGTGAACTGGGGGGCCATGTCGGCAGCCGGGTCCGGCGAGAACGACACGACGAGGTAGTCGCCGGGCTCGAGTGGATCGAGGACGACGGCCGCGCGGTTCGAGCCGAGACCGGCGACACCGCCGGCGACGGTGAAAGGCGGCGGGCCCGGCCGCGAGCCGTCCATGAAGGCCAGGAAGTCGTCGCGGGTGGCACCGTCGGCAAGCCGGAGGAACTCGGCGTCCGCCGCCCACTCGAGGGCGTTGACGACGCTCAGCGGTTGGCGTCCGTCCCACTCCTCGGGCAGCTGGAACCCGTAGGGCGTGATCTGCAGCCGGTGGGCGGTGTCCGGCAGATCCACGGCGATCGGCTCACCGGCGACGTCGAGCCGGGCGACCATGCCCAGCTCGTTGTGCGCTCCGGCGGGCGTGTGGATGACGCAGAACAACACGTACTCGCCGGGGTCGAGGGTGGTGGACACCCGACCGACCGTGCCGAAGCCTTCGATCGCACCGACGCCGCCGACCGCGACACCACCCTGGAGGGCGCCGAGATCACCGGCCTCGAGGGCGACGGCGGCGGCATCCGCGTCGTCGACCTGCCAGATCTGGAGGTGATGGAAGTCCTCGCCGTTGTTCGTGAGCTCGAGCGTGACCGCGCCCGGTGGCACGGGGAACGGCAACCCGTCGACGAGATAGTCGGCCACGACGATCGGCACGACCGGTGGCGTCGCCGGCGCGAGGGGTTCGGTCACGGTGGTGACGACGGAAGGGGCGGGCTCGGCGTCGACCGTGATCTCGGTGGCGTCGCCGCAGGCAGCAACGAGCACGGAGACGAACACGACCGGGGCGACGAGTCGGGTCAGGCGGGTGGAACGGCTGGTGGATCGCATGCCCGGACGGTGCCGGACGACCCTTTCGAAAGCCTTTCGATCGACGGGTCAGGCGCCGGTGTAGGGCTCCACCTCGATGTCCAGTTCGGCCATCGCCGCCGCGTACGCGGCGTGGGCCCGCCGGGCCTCGCCGTCCATGCCGAGCGATTCGAGCGTCGCGATGAGCTGTTCATGCGCCGAACCGTCGTAGGGGTCGGCATCGACCACGCGACGGGCCACTCCGATGGCGCGGTCCGGGTCGTCGGCTTCGATCGCGCGGGCGATTGCCTCCGGCGCGGCGGTCACGAAGCGCAGCCGCGCCTCGTCGCGTAGGCCCGCAGCCCACGGCTCGTCGTGCTCGGCGGGAAGGAACTCGCCGGCATAGGCGTCGACGACGGCGTCCGGATCGTCGGCGGTGAGGAGGTCCTCGACGTCGACCGACACGTGGTGGAGATCGAGCCCGACGGTGCGGCGATCGGCGATCACGCCACCGCCGAGCACGCGTCGCACCGCGGAGAGTTGCACGGAGAGGCGGGCGCCGAGTCGACGCATGTCCGACTCGTCGGGCCACAGCATGTCGAACAGCGCCTCGCGGGTGACGGGCCAACCCCGGGCGGCCACGAGGCGCATGCAGAGCAGTCGGGCCTTGCGGGAGCCCCACTCCGAGGGAGCGACCTCCTCGCCGTCGACCTCCACGGCGAAGCGTCCGAGGGTGTGGATGCGCGCCGACGTGGGGGCCGGCTCGACGCGACGTTCCGAGACCCGGCCGGTCACGAAGCGCTCCATGTCCGCCATCCAGGCGTCCGGATGTAGATAGTTGAAGTGGTCGTTGATGTCGTGCTCGATGAGGGTGGCCCCCGGGATCGACGCAGCGAGCTCGCGGCCGAGCGACACGTCGATGAGCGGATCGCCCGTGTTGTGCATGACGAGAGTCGGGACGTCGAGCGTGGGCAACACGTCGCGCACGTCCACGTCGAGCCCGAGCTCGAGCAGGTCGCGCAGGGCCGCCCGATCGGCCGACATGCGCTCGTAGTGCTGATGCCAGCGTTGGTAGTCGGCGTCGTCGGCCATGCTCGGCGCGAAGACGGAGGTGACCAGCGAGTCCGGCGTACCCCAGAGGTCGGCCAGCATCGCGGCGAGTCCTCGACGGGCCTCGAGCTCTTCGGGGGTCACGTCCGCCGGCGTGAGCGAGGGGCCGGTGCCGTGCAGGACGAGCGAACGGACCCGCTCGGGGTAGGTGGCCGCGAACATGATCGCCATCGAGCCGCCGTCCGACACACCGAAGAGGTGGGCGCTCGTGAAGCCGACAGCATCCATGACAGCCCGCAGGTCCTCGACCCGCTCGTCGAGCCCGGGCACCTCGACGTGCCGGTCGCTGCTCCCGGTGCCGCGCTTGTCGAAGTGCGCGTAGCGGGAGAACGATCCGAGCTGCTCGAACATCGAGCGGAGCATCGGCAGCTCCCACGCGTGCTCGATGTTCTGGGCGAGGGGCGGCACGCCGAGCACCGGCTCGGAGCCGTCACCCCAGGTCTGATAGGCGAGACGGGCGCCACGCGCCTCGGCGAATCGAATCTCCGGCACATCCACGACGGCGACACTACGAGAGGCCGCGGACGCCGGACACATCGCCCCGCCTTACGGGCAACCGGAATTCGCCGGGGCCTGCGAACGGTGGTTGGATCAGTGCATGAACGATGCGCACACGATCGAGGATCCGCGGTTTCCCACGAGCATCACGGTCGCGGCCGTCAACTTCGCCAGCGTGGCCGGCGACAAGGCAGCGACCCTGGCGAAGATCGAGAGCCACGTCCGCGACGCCGCCCGTCAGGGGGCCCAGCTGGTCGCCTTCCCCGAAGGCGGGCTGAACACCCACGGCGCATGCGAGGACTGCACCGCGAACCAACGGCCCTGCCAGAAGCACCTCGACGAGGCCGAGCTCGTGCCAGGACCGTCGACGGCGTTCCTCGCGGAGCTCGCCGCCGAGCTCGACATCTACATCGTGCTCGGCATGAACGAGCTCGATCCCGACGACCCCACCCGCATCTACAACGCCGCGGCGTTCGTCGGCCCGGAGGGGATTCTCGGCTCCTCCCGGAAGGTCCATCTCGGGCACCCGCTCGAGACGTGCCGCTTCTCGCCCGGCAACGAACTGCCCGTCTACGAGACCCGTCTCGGACCCATCGGCATCCTCATCTGCTACGACTTTCTGTCGAATCCGGAGCTCGCCCGCATCCTGGCGTTGAAGGGCGCCAGGCTCATCATCAACCCGACGCACAACCCCGTGGCGCCCGACAAGGCGCAGTACGTCGTCGCTGCGACGGTCGCTCGCGCACAGGAGAACCTCATGTACACGATGACGTCGAACTGGGCGGGCGATCTCGGCGTCGGCCACAGCGTCATCGCCGGCCCGGCGTTCCCGTCGTTCAACAACGTGCTGGCCGAAGCCGGCGAGGGCGAGCAGCTGATCGTCGCCAACCTGAACTACCGCCAGCTCGCCCGCTGGTACGACCTGATGCCGTGGCGGGACTGGCGCCTCGATCCCGAGCGCCAGCTCGCCGTCAGCGAGCTCGTCGCCCGCGAGTTCGACGAGATCGCGCTCAAGGCCACCGAGCTGCGGACGGGCGGTCTTCCGGGGTCCTGATCAGGCGATCGCAGGAGAGCCCGCGGCGTTTCGGAACCGGGAGTCCGAGGCGACAATGGTCGTCCGGCTGGCGTACCTTTCCCTCGCTGACCCCCGCACCGCAAGAGGCAGAAACCCATGGCATTCCTCGATTCCGAAGTCGAAGCAACCGAAGCGTGGTTTGCGTCCGACCGATTCTCCGAGATCACCCGACTGTTCACCGCCCGTCAGGTGGTGGAGCAGCGAGGCACGATCGAGCACGACTACAGCGTGGCCCGTGTCGCCGCCGAGCGATTCCACGCCCGCCTGCGGGAGCTTCGTTCCCAGGGCAAGAGCATCACCACCTACGGTCCTTACTCCCCCGGCCAGGCCGTCGCCATGAAGCGCTCCGGTATCGAGGGGATCTACCTGGGCGGCTGGGCCACGTCGGCCAAGGGCTCGATGTCGGAGGACCCCGGCGCCGACCTCGCCAGCTACCCGCTGAGCGCGGTGCCCGACGAGGCTGCACCGATCGTTCGGGCCCTGCTCGCCGCGGACAAGAACCAGCGCTTCGCCCGCAGCCGGATGACCGAGGAGGAGCGTGAGCGCACCCCCGAGGTCGACTTCCTGCCCTTCATCGTCGCCGATGCCGACACCGGCCACGGCGGCGACGCCCACGTGCGCAACCTCGTGCGCCGCTTCGTGGAGGTCGGCGTGCCCGGCTACCACATCGAGGATCAGAAGCCCGGCGTGAAGAAGTGCGGTCACCAGGGCGGCAAGGTGCTCGTCCCGGTCGACGAGCAGATCAAGCGTCTCAACGCGGCCCGGTTCCAACTCGACATCATGAACGTCGGCGGCATCATCGTCGCCCGCACCGACGCCGAAGCAGCGACCCTGCTGGATGGCTCGGGCGACGAGCGCGACCAGGCCTTCATCCTGGGCGCCACGAAGCTCGATGTGCCGAGCTACAAGAACGCCTTCCTCGCGGTTGTCGAGAGTCTCAACGCCGCCGGTGTCACCGACCTCAACGGTCACCTCCTCTACGGCATCCCCGACGACCAGAAGGCCGATGCGATGGCGTGGCTCGAGCGACGTGGCCTCACGGCCGACATCGCCGACGCCGCTGCGGCCGCCAACGCCGGCACCATCACCGCCGAGCAGGCGCTCGACACGGTCGGCAACGCCTTCGTGGACGCGTGGCAGGCGGCTGCCGGCCTCATGACCTACGGCGAAGCCGTCGCCGAAGCGATGGCATTCCGCGCCGAAGAGGGCGTCGAGCTCCCGATGACCCAGGACGAATGGGCCGCCTTCTCCGAGCGCGCGTCGTGGCACGCGGCCGAGGCCAAGGCCGACGAGATGGGGCTCGAGGTCCACTGGGACGGGCGTCTCGCCAAGACCCCGGAGGGCTACTACCAGATCCGCGGCGGCATCCCGTTCGCCATCGCCAAGTCGCTCGCCGTCGCTCCGTTCTGCGACATCATCTGGATGGAGACCAAGACCGCCGACCTCGAGGACGCCAAGGTGTTCGCCGAGGCGATCAAGGCCGTCTACCCGGACAAGATGATGGCGTACAACCTGTCGCCGTCGTTCAACTGGGACACCACGGGCATGACCGACGAGGAGATGCGGGACTTCCCCGCCGAGATCGGCAAGCTCGGCTTCGTCTTCAACTTCATCACCTACGGCGGCCACCAGATCGACGGCCTCGCGAGCGAGGAGTTCTCCGCATCGCTGCAGGAGGACGGGATGCTGGCGCTCGCCCGCCTCCAGCGGAAGTTCCGCCTCGTCGAGTCGCCCTACTCCACCCCGCAGACCCTGGTCGGCGGCCCCCGGCTCGACGCCGCGCTCATGGGGTCCTCGGGCCGCACCGCCACCACCAAGGCGATGGGCAAGGGCTCGACCCAGTTCCAGCATCTCGTGCAGACCGAGGTGCCGCCCCGACTGCTCGAGGAGTGGCTCCGCGAATGGGCCGGCGTCCACGGGATCGACGGCGCCCTCTCGGTGCAGCTGCGACCGCACACGCCGGGTTCGGAGATCCTCGAGCTCCAGATCAACGGTGCGGACGAGACCTACGCCAACGTCGTGTTCTCGGTGATCCACGATCGTCGGAACCGGCCCATTCTGCTGGTTCGGGACCAGAACAACTATCGCCAGGAGATGCGCCGCAAGCGGCTCATGACCCTGATGCACCTGTTCCTGATCCACCGCTACAAGATCGCGGCGATCCACTTCCTCAGCCCCACGGCCGACAACCTCAAGCAGGCCGAGGGCATGCGGAACAACGGCATCTTCGGCAACGTGACCGACGAGGTCGGCGAGGTCATCGTCGCCGAGGTCAGCGAAGCCGACGTCGCCCCGCTGCTCGACGAGGACCACAGCGCCCTCGCCGAGTTCATCGCCGTCTGATCCCGGCTGGTTCAGTTGGTGGGTGCGGCGCCGGTCAGGCGCTGCTCCTCCGGCGCGATGGCGAAGCGGTCGCAGTAGGCGGCGATCTCCGGACTCGCCATCAGGTCGTCGCGATCGAGCCCCGTCGCGTCGAGGTGCTTCGGCGGGGTCGGGCGTTTTCCCGCTCGCTGGGCGTCGATGAAGGCGTCGACGGCGCGCTCGTAGTCGGCGTCGACGGGCAGGCCGACCTCGCGCACCACCGCGGTGACGGCCGCACGCGGGTCCGATGCGAGCAGGGGGTACGGGACGTGGGCGATGCGATCGGGCTGTTCGTCATCGAACCGGGCGATGTCGCGCAACCGCCGAGCCGTCGTGCCGATCCAATCGTGACCGTCGGGTCCGGGATTGCGAATCGGGTTCTCCACACAGAAGGCGTCCATCAGCGACGCGACCATCACCATGGTCGAGGAGACGACGCGGTACGGATCCCGGTCCGGGACCACGAAGTGGGCGTCGGGGAACACGGCGGCGAACTGGGCGAGATGGCTCGACGTCTGCGGCGCCTTGAGCACCAGCCGCTGACCGGGCGCGACCGGGTGCTTCCAGAGGAGTAGTTGGATCACCTGGCGGTAGTGCTCGAACGCCGGGGTCATGTCGGTCGACCGAATGAATCGGCTCCATGCGGGCATGCACGCCGTCGGAGCCTGACCGAGAAGGCCGACCATGTCGATCATCGCCCAGGTGCACTCCTCGGGCTCGTCCGCGTTGACCCAGTGCATGCGCTCGAGCAGCGACCCCCGCAGCGGCTCGATCGACGCCTGGGTCGCGGCGATGCGCTCGTCGGTCGCGTAACTGGCCGTCTCGGGCGGCGGGACCGGATGCATCAACTCCCATCGCAGCAGCGGTCGCATCTGGGGGTGGAGCGCCAGCAGGTTGTGCAGGATGGTGGTGCCGCTGCGTTCCAGCCCGGTGATGTACACGATCGGCGGCACCTCGACGTCGAGGATCTCCGGGTGGTCACGGATCGTCTTGAGCACCTCGAGTCGACGCACGATGTCGTTCACCGCGAGCCGGCGGAGAAAGGCCCGCCCCGAGTCGGTCAGGTTGTCGCTCTCCAGATCCTGCGACCAGGCCTCCAGCGGCGTGAGGAACCAGTCGTCGCCCGTGTCGTCGATCCCGGCCTTGGCGATCGCGTCGCCGAGGATCGACTCCATGTCCAGCCCGTCCCCCATCGCCAACATGATGACCGTCCGGCGCGATGCGTGCCAGGCGAGGCAGCCCCGCTCAGGCGAGGTCGACTGCCGCGCCCTCGAACTGGGAGTTGTACAACCGGAAGTAGGCACCGCCCTGGGCGAGCAACTCCTCGTGGGAGCCCTGCTCGACGATGTGGCCGTCCTCCATCACGAGGATCACGTCGGCGCCCCGGATGGTGGAGAGCCGGTGGGCGATCACGAAGCTCGTGCGGTCCTGGCGGAGCCGGTTCATCGCCGTCTGGATCAGCACCTCGGTGCGGGTGTCGACCGAACTCGTCGCCTCGTCGAGGATGAGGATGGCGGGGTCGGCGAGGAACGCACGGGCGATGGTCATGAGCTGGCGTTCACCGGCGCTGATGTTGTCGCCCTCCTCGTTGATGAGGGTGTCGTAGCCGTCGGGCAGGTGATGGACGAAGCGGTCGACGTAGGTCACCCGGGCGGCTTCGAGGATCTGCTCCTCGGTGGCCGCCGGATTGCCGTAGGCGAGGTTCTCGCGGATGGTGCCGCCGAACAGCCAGGTGTCCTGGAGCACCATGCCGATCTGGGAACGGAGCTCGCTGCGGGGGAAGGACGCGATGTCGCGCCCGTCGAGGCTGATCGTGCCCGCGTCGAGGTCGTAGAACCGCATGAGCAGGTTCACGAGGGTGGTCTTGCCCGCGCCGGTCGGACCGACGATTGCGATCGTCTGGCCGGGTTCCGCAACCACCGAGAGATTGTCGATCAGCGGGCTGGCGGGGTCGTAGGAGAAGTCGACCCGGTCGAAGACGATGCGGCCCCGCACCGCCGGCGGTTCGGGGGTCGGCTCCTGTTCCTCGCTCTGCTCGTCCGCGTCGATCAGCTCGAGGACCCGCTCGAGCGACGCGATGCCGGACTGGAAGACCGTCGCCATCGAGGCGAGCTGGGTCAGCGGCTGGGAGAACTGGCGGGCGTACTGGATGAGCGCCTGCATGTCGCCCACCGTGATCGCGCCGCTCGAGATGCGGAGCCCACCGACGACGGCGATCAGCACGTACTGCACGTTGCCGGTGAAGAGCATCGCCGGCTGGATCAGGCTCGACATGAACTGGGCGCCGAAGCTCGCCTCGTAGAGCTCCTCGTTCTCGTCGGCGAAGCGCTGCTGCACCTCGTCCTGGCGCCCGAAGCTGCGCACCACCATGTGGCCGGTGAAGACCTCCTCCACCTGCGAGTTGACCTCGCCGGTGTGCCGCCATTGCGACATGAAGCGGGGTCGGGCCCGCCCGCCGATCATCTTCATCAGCCAGACCGAGACCGGCACGGTGACGAGCGCGATGACGGCCATCAGCGGCGAGATGGTGAACATCATCACCGCGACACCCAGCAGCATGAGCGCCGATGTGAGGATCTGGCTGATCGTCTGCTGGAGGCTCTGGGCGAGGTTGTCGATGTCGTTGGTCACCCGGCTCAGGAGGTCGCCGCGGGCCTGCTTGTCGATGTAGCTGAGCGGGAGCCGGTTGAGTTTCAGCTCGACCTGTTCGCGCAGCGAGTACATCGAGCGCTGGACGATCCCCGCCAGGATGTACGCCTGCGCGAACGACAACACCCAGGAGCCGATGTAGAGAGCGACGATGAAGAGGAGCTTGTCGTGGAGTTCGCCGTAGGCAATGCCCTGGCCGCTGACGACGCCGCGCACGATGATGTCCGTCGCCTGCCCCAGCAGCCGCGGCCCCACGACGATGAGCACGACGCTCCCGACGGTGAGGAACAGGACGAACCAGAGGCGGATGCGTTCTCGGCCGAGCAGCTCGCCGAGGCGACGCAGGGCGGCCTTGAAGTCGCCGCTCTGTTCGGTGGGCACGCCGATGGCGCCCCAGCGGCCGCCGCCGCGGTTGGCGGCCGGACCGGCACTGGCGATGATCTTGCGATCCTCCTCGCTGGTGCGTCCGTTGTTCTCGGGGGTATCGCTCATGCCGCCGCCCCCTCACCGAGCTGCGACTCGACGATCTCGGCGTAGGTCGGGCAGTCGACCACCAGTTCCTCGTGGGTCCCGCGGCCGACGAGCGCGCCGTCTTCGAGCACGAGGATCTGGTCCGCATCGACGATGGTCGACACGCGCTGGGCGACGACGACGACCGCGGCATCGGCGGTGTGGGGCCGCAGCGCAGCGTTCAGCCGGGCCGCGGTCGCCACGTCGAGCGCCGAGAACGAGTCGTCGAACACGTAGATCTGCGGATCGACGACGAGGGCCCGGGCGATGGTGAGCCGTTGGCGCTGGCCGCCCGACACGTTGGTGCCGCCCTGGCTGATCGGGCTGTCGATGCCGTCGGGCATGGCCTGGACGAAGCCGGCCGCCTGGGCGACCTCGAGCGCGGCCCAGAGTTCCTCGTCGGTGGCATCGGGGCGACCGAACCGGAGGTTGGACGCAACCGTGCCGGAGAACAGGTAGGGGCGCTGGGGTGCGTAGGCGACGGTGCGGGCCAGCAGGCCCGGGTCGAGTTCACGCACATCGACACCGCCGACGAGCACCGAGCCGGACGTCGCATCGAAGAGCCGAGGAATCAGGTTCATCAGCGTGGTCTTGCCCGCGCCGGTGCTGCCGATGATGCCGGTGGTCTCGCCCCGGCCGACCCGGAAGCTCAGATCGTGGAGCACCGGACGCGCCGCGCCGGCGTAGTGGAAGCCGACGTCGCGGAACTCGAGCGAGGCCCGTTCGCGCAGTTCGGTGACCGGATCGACGGGCGGCGTCACCGTGGTGTCGGTCTCCAGCACCTCCATGATGCGGCCGGCAGCAACCGACGCCCGGGGCACCTGGCTGAGGACGAATGTCGACATCGCCACCGCCATGAGGATCTGCACGAGGTAGCTGAGGTAGGCGACGACCGAACCGATCTGGGTCTCGCCCGCGCCGATGCGATCGGCACCGATCCACAGCACGCCGACGCTCGCGGCGTTGATGGTGAACATGATGGTGGGGAACATCGCCGCCATGAGCCGCCCGGCCCGCAACGATGTGGCGGTCAGATCCGCGTTGGCGCCGGCGAAGCGCTCGGCCTCCTCCGGCTCGCGCACGAAGGCACGCACGACCCGCACGCCGGTGATCTGTTCGCGCAGCACACCGTTGACCCGGTCGATGCGGACCTGCATGAGATCGAACGCGGGGACCATGCGGCCGACGATGGAGCCAAGCACGACGGCGACGGCCGGCATCGAGAAGACGAGCACCCACGAGAGGCCGACGTCTTCACGGGTGGCGAGGATGATGCCGATCACCATCGTGAGTGGCGCCGTGATCATCAGCGTGGTCGTCATCACGACGAGCATCTGGACCTGCTGGACATCGTTGGTGATGCGGGTGATGAGCGACGGCGCGCCGAACTGGCCGACCTCGCGAGTCGAGAACGCGTTGACCCGGCTGAACAGGTCACGGCGCAGATCGCGGCCGAACCGCATGGCGACCCGTGCACCGAAGAAGATCGCGATGACGGCGAAGACGATCTGCAGGGTGGTGAACCCCATCATGACGACACCGGTGCGGCGGATGTAGCCGTTGTCGCCGGTGAGGACGCCCTTGTTGATCAAGTCGGCGTTGAGGCTCGGCAGGGTGAGGCTGGCGAAGGTCTGCACCGTCTGCAGCACGACGACCAACAGGAGGACGTTGCGATACGGCCGCAGATTTCGCGTCAGCAGGGTGCGCAGGTTCACGGGGTCTCGATCCCGTGGAGGAGGACGTGGGTGATCTCCTCGGCCGACGACGGATCGGCGGCGAGCATCGGATGACTCAGCGACAGGGTGAGGGCGCGCAGCATGCGGGCGGCGATCGCGGGAGCGACCGACAGGCGATCCTCCTCCCCGACGAAGAGTGCGGTGAGGGCATCAGCCGAGTCGTAGGGGCCGGGCAATCGGGCGTGGAATCGGGGAGGCAGGTTCGACACGAGGCGCCACACGTCCGCGATGCGGCGCTGGACCGCATCGGTGGCCTCGACGATCCGCTGCTCGAACGGCGCGTCGGGGTCAATGGCAGCGATGGCCTGCTCCAGCGCAGCGGGGTCGAGGGCCGCGTCGAGCGCAGCGCCGAGTAGCTCGTCCTTGTCCGCGAAGACGCGGAAGATCGTGCCTTCGGCGATGCCTGCGGCGGCGGCGATCTGGCGGGTCGTGACCCGCTCACCGTGCTCGATCAGGAGCGGCCGGACGGCCTCGACGATCGCGGCTCGCCGTTCCTCCGCCGGCATCGCGGCGGCGCGACGAGCGGGAGCGGAGCGGACGGACGGCATGGGCGCACTCTAGTGAGTGAGCGCTCACTCACCAACTATCCCGGGGCGCGTGGGACACTGGGCCGATGGACACGACCCACTCCCCGTTTCTCACCGGTGCGCTGACATGGCTGGGCAATGGGACGGTGCCGGACCGCTGCGACGTCTGCGGCCACGAGTGGACGATGGAGTCCGGCGAGGCGGTCGATGCGATCGCGGTGTCGGCCGAGCGCTGCGCGGCGATTCTCGCCGACCGCGATGGCATGGCGGCCGCGGCGGACGGGGGCTGGAACGCGACCGCCTACGTCTGGCACCTCACCGACCTGGCGAACAGTTGGTCCGAGCGCTGGGTGCAGCTCTCCCACGACCCCGGCTCACCGCTCGCCGGCTGGGACCCCGACGGTCTCGCCGCGGCCCGGAACTACCGCAACCTGCCGACGCTTCCGGCGCTGTGGGCATTCGAACGGGCAACGACGACGTTCGTCGACCTGAGCCGCGAGATCGACCACGCCACGCCGTTCGAGCACGGCGACTGGGGTCCGGGCACAGTTGCCGACGGTCTGTGCTGGCTCGCCCATGAGTACGTCCATCACCAACTCGACGTCGACGCACGGGCACGCTGACCCGCAACGGACTTCGAGTGACGTCACTCGCAGTCGGTCGCCACCGCGAGAGCCGCGCACACGTCAGTCATACGCGAGGCACTCAACGTGCCGATCCGTTCGGTCAGCACCGAGACGGCGACCGACTCGACGGAATCGAGGTTGACCGCGCTCGGTAGCGGGATGGGATCGTCACCGGGCTCGAGCACGACCTCGCTCGGCAGACCTCGGATCGTTGTGGTGCAGGGAGCGACGAGCGCCCGACGCAAACGCGGGATGGCCGCGTCTCTACTGAGGACCACGACCGGGCGGCGGCCGATCGCCGGCGGTTCGCACCACCACACCTCGCCCCGCCGAGGCGGGCCGCTCATGTGGTCGATGCCGCATCGCGAAACGACGCGAGGTCGCCCCACTCATCCGGCTCATCGGGCGGGTGCTCGGCGTAGGCCTGCTGGTAGCGCTCGTCGGTCTCGGCACGCCGATGGCGGGCGAGCAGTGCGGCGAGGGCAGCGTCGATGAGCTCGGCGTCGTTCACGCCGGCGCCAAGGCGCCGGGCATCGTCGAGCAAATTCTGGTCGACGGTGGTGCTGATTCGCGTCCGCGCCATGGGATGATTGTAGCATTGTCGTGCCATACTCATGCTATTCCCGGCAGATCGCCTTCGTGGTCGAACGCCACGTCGTCGGGGTCCGGCCCGTCCTCATCGAAACGACACCCGCACGACAGCATCTGACCGCGACACACCGCGCAACGCTGAATGTCGCAGCCCGGGTGATGGAAGCCGCCGCGGCGAACGCCGCAGTCGCCGCACTTCTCCCCCGACCATCGCGGCCGCTCGTCGCCGAAGGGAATCATCGCGACACTGGTCCCGCCGCGGTGGAGCTCCGCGACGGAGCACGAGCCGCCCTTCGGCATTTCCTCATCGCACCAGTGACACACAGCCATGTCGGCTCCTCACCGACGCATCACGCGTCGTTCGGCGGGAGCGCGTGCTCCAAGGCCGCTCGGATTTCCGAGGGGCTAGATCCACCCTAGAGACGGCGTGTGACAGCGCTGGCTCGGGCGGTCAGCGCAGCGGGGAGATCACTTGTTCGTGGAATCGCTGGATCGGCTCGGTCGACTCCGGATTGCCGAAATCCATGACGAAGTGGGAGACGCCGAGATCCCGGTAGCCGGCGAGGCGCTCGACGAGCTGGGCGGAGTCGGCGTCGGACTCGGGCAGCGGCACCTCGACCGTCGAGCAGATCACGATCGACTCGGGATCGCGGCCCGCGGCAGCAGCCGAGTCGTGGACGATGCCGCGCTTGCGCAGCCAGTCCTCGGGGCGGCCCATGATGCCGTGCCAGCGATCGGCGAGACGGCCGACGAGGGGCAGTCCGATCTGTTCGCCGGACGCGCCGATGCAGATCGGCGGGACGACGTCGGGCAGCGGTGGCGCTGACGCGTCGGTGATCGTGAAGTGCTCGCCCTCGAAGCTCGGATGGTCCTCGGTCCACATGCGGCGACAGATCTCGACGACCTCGGCCAGCTGCGCGAACCGCACCGCGGGGCGGGGGAAGTCGTAGCCGTAGGCCTCGTACTCGTCGCCCCGCCAGCCGGCGCCGATGCCGAGCACGAAGCGGCCGCCGGTGAACACCTGCAGCGTCGCCGCCATCTTCGCGGTGAGCGCCGGGGGTCGGTAGCCGTGGCCGAGGACGTGATGGCACAGCTCGATGTCGTCGAACGTCGCACCGATCCAGGTGAGCGTGGTCCACGCCTCCATGAACGGATCGGTTCGGGCATCGAAGCCGTAGAAGTGATCGGCGATCCACACGGAGTCGAAGTACCGGGTGGCGGTGGGCAGGATCTTCTCGACCTGGCTGACGACGATCGGCTGGTGGTCGCTCCACTGGTTGCCGATGCACGGTGACAGCCAGCCGAACTTCAAGTCGTGTTGCATGCGACGTTCCTAGCGGGCTACACGGGCCGCGAGCGGGATCGGCGAGCTCGAGGCCACGTCACCGGGCCGGGCGGACGAACCGCGTGGCACCGCGCTGGTTGCTGTGACAACTACGTTCGCACGATGGCAGAGACGCAGATGCCCTCCCCGTTCACGCGACTCGTCGCGATCGTCGCCGTCGGCGCGTTCGCTCTCGGCGCGTGCGGCGGTGACGACGGCGGCAGCTCCGGCGGCACGGTCGAGCCGACGGACGGCGGCGACACCGACACGGCAGGCGCGGCGTGGACCGACGCCGATCTCGAGCGGCTCGTGG
>BQJV01000007.1 GCA_021604885.1 Acidimicrobiales bacterium | reverse complement strand
CGCCCGGATGCGTTCCCCGGCGTAGAGGCGGACGACGCGATCACGGGCCACCGGGTCGAGCCCGGCGTCCAACAGGCCCTCGATCCCGCGACCGCCGAGGCGGTCGACGCCACCCGACCCGGAGCCGGCGACCATCTGGCGCTCGCTCGACAGCGTCGCGGCCGCGACGCGCCAGCCGTCTCCGGCCGCCCCGACGCGGTGGAAGTCCGGCACTCGCACGTCATCGAGCCAGACCTCGTTGAAGTCGACTTCGCCGCCCATGTGGCGCAGCTCCCGCACCTCGACACCGGCGGCGCGGAGATCGACCAGGAAGTACGTGATCCCTTTGCGTTTGGGTTGCGCCGGGTCGGTGCGGGCGAGGCAGATGGCGAACTCGGAACGGTGCGCCCATGTGCTCCACACCTTCTGCCCGTTCAGCACCCACCCGTCGCCATCGCGCTCGGCCCGCATGGCGAGCGAGGCGAGGTCGGACCCGGCGCCGGGCTCGGAGAACATCTGGCACCAACGTTCCTCGTTGCGCACCATCGGTGGGAGGAAGCGCAGCCGCTGCTCCTCGGTGCCGTGGGCGAAGAGCGCCGAGGCCGTGTTGTTGAGGCCGAGCGGGTTCAGTCGGCCGAGGTTGAGTGGAGCGATGACCGACTCGACCACGCGGGCCTGGGCGTTCGTCAGGTCGAGTCCGCCGTAGGCGACCGGCCACGTGGCCACCGCGAGACCACTGCCGGCGAACGTCGGATACCAGGCCTCGTACGCGGATCGGGCCCGCACCTCGCGGACCGCGTCGTGCCCGTCGGCCGCCGCCTCGCGCCATGCCTGGGGCACGTTCTCGTCGACCCACGCGGACACCGCGTCCCGAAGATCGTCGTCGGTCGTCGCGCGGTCGATGTCCGGTCGTTCGGTCATCCGACTCGCCTGCGCTGCACGTCGGCATGTTTACATGGGCGTCGGAACAGGGGCGAAGACCGGCATGAGCGACGACGCAGCGATCACGGAGGACAGCCTCGCCCGGCTGCGCGCCCGGATCGGGATCACCCAGCCCCATCCCCAGCCGCCGTGGTATCGCGATCCGGGAACCGACGCCTTTCGCCATGTCTCCGAGGCCTGTGGCGACGACAACCCGCTGTGGTGCGACCCGACCTACGGCCCGACCACGGTGTGGGACGGGCCGATCGCCTCGCCCAACCTCAACGGCGGCGACACGCTCATCGGCGAGAACGAGGTCACGTCGCTCGACCCGGACACGAAGGCGCTGCTCAAGGGCGATCCGCTCAAGGGCGCCCACGCCTACTACGCGGGTTCGCACCGCGAATGGTGGGCGCCGCTGCGGCCCGGCATGGCGGTGACCCGGCGCAACGCCCTCGTCGGCGTGCACGACAAGTCCAGCGAGTTCGCCGACCGCACGGTCCACGAGTGGACGGGTGAGGTCTTCGCCGCGGCGGACCATGTGCTCTCGGCGCAGTACCGGCTGATGATCCGGACCGATCGGTCGAAGGTCGAAGCGAAGGGCGACTCGGCGAAGTACGGCGACATCGAGATCGAGCCCTACACGGACGACCAGCTGGCCGCCATCGACGAGGCGTACTCGGCCGAGCCGAGGCGCCGGCGGGGAGCCGAGCCCCGTTTCTGGGAGGACGTGCAGGAGGGCGACGACATCGGGTCGCTCGTGAAGGGTCCGCTGCGGGTGACGGACATGGTGGTCTGGCACACCGGTATGGGCATGGGTCTCTACGGCGTGAAGGCCCTGCGTCTCGCCCACCAGCAGCGCCAACGGGTACCCGGCTTCTTCCGGCCTGACGACCTGAACATCCCGGACGTGCACCAGCGCGTGCACTGGGACCCCGAGTGGGCGAAGCGGGCCGGCAATCCCGCGGTCTACGACTACGGCCGCATGCGCGAGACCTGGCTCGTCCATCTCTGCACCGACTGGATGGGAGATGACGCGTGGCTCTGGAAGCTCGACGTCGAGTTCCGCCGGTTCAACTATGTCGGCGACACCCACTGGATGACGGGCGAGGTCACGCGCACGTACCTCGCGGAGGGCGACCGGCCCGCGGTCGACGTCGAGATCCGCGGCGAGAACCAGCGCGGCGAGGTCACGTGCCCGGGCCACGCGACGATCCTGCTGCCGAGCCGCGAGCACGGCGCTGTGCGCCTGCCCGACCCGCCTGGCGGAGCGACCACCTGCGCGGCCGCTCTCGACGCGCTCGTCGACCGGTTCGCGACGATGGAGACCGACACCGGAGGAACCGACTGATGCTGCCCGAACCGACGGTGCCGAACGACAAGGTGTACATCCACGAGTTCATCGAGATCATCAAGCACAACCGGGCCAACTACATGCACCACATGACGGCGAACTGGTCGCCGATCGGTCAGGAGGTCCGGGACCAGCAGTGCTTCGGGGTGTGGGGCACCGTCGGCACGACCGGGCGCTGGCCCGAGGTGGTCAACATCTGGGAGGAGCAGGGATTCGACGGGCTGGCGAGGTCGTTTCGCCACGAGCTGAGCCATCCGTCGCTCCAGGATCCGGACCTTGCCGAGTGGTGGGCCCGCGCCGCCCAGTTCCGCGAGGGAGGGTTCGATCGTGTCCTGGTCCCCGCGCCGTGGACGCACACGATCGGCAGCCTGTGCGCTCTGGGCGTCGCCGGATCGGAGACGTACGCCCACGAGCTCGTCTCGGTCGAGCCGGGCCGCGCCTGGGACTATCTCGAGCTCGTACGCCAGGAGGCCACGCCGGTGCACGAGGAGTTCGGCTGGGAGCTGATCGGCGCGTGGGTCACCTCGATGCGCAATGACAGCGAGGCCGTGCTGCTCTGGGCGATTCCGGAATGGGAACAGTGGGGCGCGCTCGAACAGGCGCAGACCTCGCATGCCGGTCTGAAGACCTGGCGATCCCGTGCCTCCACGATCGCCACGGACTGGCAACGCATCCTGCTCGTCGATGCCGCGCTGTCGCCGCTGCGGACCGGTCGTCAGCCCCGCGTCGAGGACCGCAGCTCCCACGAACTGCCGGACTGAGTCGTCTCCGTCGCCCGGCGGCGGGGTCAGACGATTTCGTCGAGGCGGCGCTGAGCCTTGCGCTGATACATCGCCCGGTCGGCGGCCGAGAAGAGGCCTTCGAGCGAGGCCGACCGACGGTCGCGGACGCTCACGCCGACGCTGGCGCCGATGTCGATCGAGGCGCCCTCGCGTACCCAACTCCAACGCAGCGCGGCCTCGAGTTCGCGGGCCATCTCGGCGGCCGAGGCGGTCGGTGAATCGATGAGCAGGGCGAATTCGTCGCCGCCGATGCGCACGGCTGTACCCCGGTCGAGGGCGTAGGCCTGGAGGCGGCGGCCGATCTCGACGAGGACCTCGTCACCCGTCAGGTGGCCGTGGTCGTCGTTGATCTGCTTGAACAGGTCGAGGTCGATCAGGGCGAGGCCGACGACACCCGGCCGATTGTCGGCGAGCACATGGCTCAGTTCGTCGACCAGCAGCGCCCGGTTGCCGAGGCCCGTGAGGTTGTCGTGGCGGGACTCGTGAGCGAGCCGGGCGAGCAGCACCTCGCGGTCGCTGTTGGCCTGGTGGATCTCGTCGCTGCGCTTGCCCACGACGAGGATCACGAACGCCGCACCGAGGCTCACGACGATGAGCCGGTCGACGAGGTATTCGTCGCCGGTCAGGAGGCCACTGACGAGCACGCCGCCGATGGTCGCCGCGAGGTACTGCGGCGAGACCGAGGTGCCCATCCAGGCGACGAACGTCGCGGTGAGGACGAGCGCGATGATCGGCGCGCTCTCCATGTAGAAGTCGCTGACGGTGCCGAGCAGGGTCACCCACAGGATCGAGGCGAGCGGGAGGATGCCGAGGATCTTGCCGGTGGCGCGCGTCGCGATGTAGCCGACGACGAGGAACGGACCGAGCGAGAGGTAGAGCCCGAGCGAGGTCGCGGTGGCCGTCCCGTCGTGCTGGAGCACGGAGATGAACGGGATGATGCCGCCGGCCCACATGAGCAGCGCTGTGAAGATGGCGCGGGGCACTCGCCCGGAGTCCTCGACTCCGGCGATGCACTCGGGAGTGCGACCGAAGTGGACGAGGCGTTCCACTCGGGTCGACGCGGCGGCGTTCATGTCTGTGGCTACGGTCACATCCCGTGCCCGAATCAGCGGAATGAGTCGTTCGGCCCGGGTATTGGCGTCGTTCGGCTCACCGGCGGGGCCACACTCCGACTCGACCGACTGGGTCGTCAGTCGGGGTGGGGCGTCCAGTGGCCCTCGGCGTACGGCGTGTTCCAACAGTGGGCGAGCACCCCGTTCTCGACCTTGAACACCTCGATGCCGCACATGGTCATCCCGTCGACGCCGTTCTCGGATTCCATGTTCCACACCGACGTGGCCCACACGTCGTTGGCGTGGGTGATGACGCGGTCGATGCGAATCCCCATCTCGTTGCCGAGCTTCAACCGATCGATCTGGTCCTGGTGGCTCAGCTCGGTCTCCCCGCCCGGGTCGTGGCGAACGATCGGGTCGGCGCACAGCTCACGCACGAGCTCGAGGTTGCCCTGGTTGCTGCAGTCCTCCCAGTAGCGCTCGAGGAGGATCTGTGCGGCCGGCTTCGTTGTCATGTTCGCCATGATGCGTCGAAGCTTGAGGTCGGCGCACGTCGACCGATAGGGTCGGGTTAACACTGTTAACCCAGTCGGGTCGACAGAACCAGGGGATCTCATGACCGCAGTCGACGACGCTCCGATCCAGACGACCGATGCACCGACCATGCACGGCGCGCTCGCGAACCTCGACGAGGAGTTCAGCTACTGGCTCGACACGGCGCACGGCGAGGTGCCGGCCAACCTCCGCGGCACGTTCATCCGCAACGGCCCCGGCCGCCAGCGCATCGGCGACACCCCCTACGGACACTGGTTCGACGGCTGCGGCATGCTCAGCGTCTTCTCGATCGCCGAGGGCAAGGTCCACTTCGCCAACCGCTACGTGCGCACGCCGAAGTACGTGAAGGAGACCGCGACCCAACAGATCCAGTACCGCGGGTTCGGCACCCAGATCCCCGGCGGTCTGCGCAAGAACATCGGCCGCATGCCGGGCAACCCCGCCAACACCAACAGCGTGTACCACGGCGGCAAGCTGCTGGCGCTCTACGAGGGCGGTCGGCCGTTCGAGGTCGACGCCGCGACGCTGGAGACCGTCGGCGAGTACACCTACGACGGCGAGCTCAAGAAGTCCAACGTGTTCTCCGCCCACGGGCACGTCCACGGCCCCACGGGTGACTGGATCAACTTCGGCACCGGGTCGATGGGCGTCGGCCTCAAGGGCCCGAAGCTCTGCTTCAACATCTTCCGGATCAAGAAGGCCGGCACGATGGTGGCCAAGGGGCAGCTGCCGGTGCAGCACTTCCCGTTCGCCCACGACTACGCGCTGTCCGGCAAGTACGCCATCTTCTTCATCAACTCGATCACGATGGGTGCGGTCGGCAAGGTGATGTTCGGCTCGCAGTCCATCGGTGAGGGCGTGCGGTTCGACGACGACATCCCGATGACCATCGCGCTCGTCGATCTCGACACGATGCAGGAGGTGCGCCGCATCGAGACCGACCCGGGCGCGATCATCCACTTCGGCAACGCCTACGAGGACGGCGACGAAGTCGTCGTCGACGCGATGTTCTCGGACGAGTTCGAGGCCAACGAGGCGCTCAGCGACATCTTCAACGCCAAGGCCCTCAAGGGCGGGGAGTGGCGGCGCTACCGGATCAACGCCGCCACGGGCGCGCTGTCGTTCGAGGTGATGACCGACGTGAACTCCGAGTTCCCGACGTTCAATCAGCACAAGGCCTGTCAGGAGAACGAGTACACGTTCGCCGCGGCGTCGGTGGAGAACGGCGCCGACAGCTTCTTCAACGGCTTCCATCGCGCCGACCGGGCGGGCAACGTGCAGCTGCACACGCTCGATCCCGGGTTCTACGGGTCGGAGCCGCTCGTCGCGCCGGCGTCGGACAGCGCCGACGATCGGGACGCCTACATCCTCGAGGTCGTCTACGACGCCTTCACCCACACCAGCTCACTGGTGATCTTCCGCGCCGACGACATCAGCGAGCCCGTCGCCAGCCTGCCGCTGCGCCACCACCTGCCACACCAGTTCCACGGCTACTGGCACGACGACATCCTCCTGAACGCCGCCCGCGTCTGACAGCCGGGAGAAGCCGGCTACCAGTCGAGCCCCGGCTGGTGCATCGTCCAGGCTTCGGCGATGCGACCATCCGCGATCCGGTACTGCGCAAGCCATGTGAGCTTCACGGCGTTGCCGGTCTCCATGTTGACGCCGTGCATGTTCAGTCGGGCGAACACCATGTCGCCTGAGGTGACCATCGCGTTGATCGTCACCTCGGTCCCCCGGATCGTGCGCACCGCTGACTCGAGGTGGCGCGCGTAGGCGGCGGGCGTGGTCGTCTCGGTGCCCTCGCGCGTGTGGCGGATGTAGGGGTTGTGGACGACCTCTGCCAGGAGATCGAGTTCGCCGTCGATCCAGATCTGGTTCCAGAGCCGGGTGACGAGGGCTTCGTGGTCGGTGGTCATGGGTGTCTCCCAGCGCATCGTGGCAGATCGAACCGGTTCGGGGAACCGGTGGTGGGCGATTCGACGGTCACAGCAGCGGCACTTCCGGTGCGGCGTCGCGTCGCCGCCAGGCTTCGCCGCCGAGCACGACGAGACCGATGAGGACGCCTTCGCCCACCATCACCTCACGGATGCCGTACGCATCCGCGAGCAGGCCGACGGGGAGCGCGGCCAGCCCGAAGCCGGTGAAGGCCAGCATCATGAGCGATTGCACCCGCCCGTGGTACTCGACGTCTGCGATCGTCAACACCTGCGAGTTGTTCATCGCCTGGAATGCCGACGACGCCGCACCGACGAACACCATCACCGCCGCGGCGGGCCAGTAGATCGGGATCGCCGCAAAGATCGCGAGCGAGACCGCGAAGAGGACACCCGCACGGAACTGGAGCGGCCCGAGCCGTCTGACGTGGACGTTGGCCAGCGCGAGGGAGGCGGTGACGGCGCCGATCGCGGCGGAGGCGGTGAGGGCACCGAACGCCCAGGCGTCGAGTTCGAAGTCGTCCTCGACGAGACCCGGCAGCAGCGTGATGTGGGGGAAGCCGACCATCACCACGAGCACGCCGATCACGAGTAACCGTTGGAGCTGCTTGTTGCGACGTACGTAGGCGATCCCGTCGGCGAGGTCGCCGAAGCCGCTGCGTCCGGTGCGGGGTCGGGGCGCGATCGCAGGAACGCGGGCGACGGTGAGGACGGACAGCGCGGCGAGCGCGGTGCCGATGAAGTAGACGCCCCCGATACCGACCGGTTCGACCGCGATCAGCACGCCGGCGACGACCGGCCCGATCACCCGAGTCGCCTGGATGCTGGCGTTGCTCAGGAAGATCGCGTTCGTGAGCAGCCGGCGATCGATCAGATCCGCGGTCATGGCCAGGCGGGCGGGGCCGAGGAAGGACATGCCCGTGCCCTGCACGACCGACGCGGCGATGAGCATCCAGTACGCGACCGTGTCGGTGACGACCGCAAGCGCGATGCCCAACGCGGCGAGCGCCATGGCGCTCTGCGCGAGGACGAGGATCTTGCGCTTCGAGAACCGGTCGGCGACCACGCCGCTCACCGGCACGGCGATCAGACTCGACACGCCGAAGCCGAAGATGACGCCGCCGAGACCGCGGTTGTTGCCCGTCAGCTCGTAGGCGAGCCAACCCCGGGCCACCTGCTGGGCCTGGCTCGCGAGGAACACGAAGACGCCGCCCCACCACAGCCACTTGTAGTCCGGCTCGCGGAGGGCATCGAATCGGCCCGATGTGGTGTCGTCGGCTGCCACTGGCGTCGACCGTAGTGCGATGCGAGGATGCCGCCCGTATCCGAGGAGGCACGATGCCGATCGATCCCGACGCTGCCCTGCTCGCCGAGCGTCAGTCGCTATACGAGACCCTGCAGACACTCAGTGACGACGAGTGGGATCAGCCTTCCCTCTGTGAGGGTTGGCGCATCCGTGACCTGGCCTCCCACGCCCATCTCGCGGTGACGATCTCGCTGCGCGTCGCCGTGCTCGGCATCCTGCGCAACCGCGGCGACTACGACCGGTGGATGGGCGGCTACGCCGCCTCGCTCGGCGATCGTCCGGTGTCGGAGATCCTCGCCTCGTGGGAGGTCGCGTCCAGGAGCACCAAGCAGCCGCCGGCGGCCCGGCCGGCACAGAGTGCGCTCGACTGCTTCGTTCATCACCACGACGTCCTCCTGCCGTTGGGACGGGAGGTTCCGTCCGATCCGGGTCGGCTCCGCTGGATGGCCGACGGCGTCGTGGCGATCGGGCGCCCGCTCGGCTGGGGCACGCGGGTGAAGGATCTGCGTCTGCTCGCGACCGACATCGATTGGCACTACGGCACCGGACCTGAGGTCCGCGGATCGGCCGCCGCGATCATCATGGCCGCGTGTGGTCGCGACGCACTCCACGACCAGCTGTCGGGTGACGGCGTCGCCGAGTTGCAGCGCCGACCCTGACGGCCCGCGTCAGTCGAGACCGTAGGCGGCTCGATAGCCGGCGTGGCGTGCGTCGAGAACGGCGCGGTCGAGTCCGAAGTCCTCGAACGTGTACTCGTGGCGTCCGTATCGGTGCTGCACGTGCGCGTCCACATGCGCTCGCATCCGAGCTTCGGTGGCGTCGCTCAGCGGCTGACCAGTTGCCGCGTAGATGGACCGCGCCGTGCCGATCGGGTCGCGGACCAGGTCGCCGTAGTCGACGTCGATGAACCGATCGGCGTGGCGCGTCCGTGCATCGGTGAGCCGGTCGAGCATCTCGCCGAGCAGTCGGGTCCACAGTTCCCCGGCACCCAGCCGATGGTCGGCATCGGAGAACGTCGATCCGAGGTTGTACGAGATGCTCGCGGTCGACGCGATGCACGTCGCCGGGTCACGGTGCGTCCAGACGAACCGGGCATCCGGGTAGACCTCGGCGATCGCGTCCACGGCGAGGGCGTGGTGTGGGGTCTTCAGGACCCACCGGCCCGGATGGCGGCTCTGGAGAAGCTGCAGGACGCGGCGGTGGTGTCGGTAGGTCGCCGTGTGGTCCGTTGCGAGCAGGAAGTCGGCGTAGCCCGGAAGGTTGAACATGGCGTTGAACTGCAGACTCACCATGTGCCCGGCGATGATCGTCACACACTCGGTGGGCATGTCCGGCGGGTCGTGATGCATTGCCTTGAACGCAGGGTTGAGTGCGTCCAGCACCGAGTTCTCGTCGGCTTCCACGGCGGCGAGGTAGCGGTTGTCCGTCTCGTAGGTGGCAGCCTCCGGCGGCGGAACGGGGGACTGTGCCTCCCACTGGCGAGGCGCGCGCACGGCGGGGTCCACCGAGAGGAGATGGCTCAGCGCCGTGGTGCCGGACCGGCTCACGCCGACGATGAAGATCGGTGAGTCGACGATCTCGCCTGCCAGTTCGGGATGCTGCGACCACCACTGATCGACCTGCAGTCGGGTGGTCAGGTTGCCCGTCACGAGTGCCTCGAGTGTCGGCTCGCCGAGTTCGTTCGGGGCAGCCTCCCGGTCGAACGAGTCGAGGAGTGCATCCAGACCGGGGCGGAACCCGTCGTCGACGACCTCGTCCACCGCCGCGGCCGCGACCGCCGCTTCGATCAAATGCTCTGCCTGCATCGAGCCATGATCCTCGACCGCGAGCACGGCGTCAGATCGGGTCCGCTACATTCCTTGCCGTGGACGTCCGCCCGGGCCATTTCGACGAAATGCACGGCAGCGGTACCACCGTGCGTGCTCCGTACGTGGACTACCAGGACTGGTTCGCGGACGAGGACCCGCGTCGCCTGCTGAAGAAGTCGGCGGACGCCGAGGCGCTCTTCCGCAGAACGGGCATCACGTTCAACGTCTACGGCGGCGCAGAAGCCGACGAGCGGCTGATTCCGTTCGACATCGTCCCGAGGATCCTCGCGGCATCCGAGTGGGCCGTGCTCGAGCGGGGCATGGAGCAGCGGGTCCGCGCGATCAATGCCTTTCTCCACGACATCTACCACCGCCAGGAGATCCTGCGGGCCGGACGCATTCCGACGTCCGTCATCTCGGACAACGAGGCGTTCCTCCCACAGATGATCGGGATGACGCCTCCGGGCGGCGTTTACACCCACATCGTCGGCACCGACATCGTCCGCACCGGCGAGAACGAGTTCTACGTGCTGGAGGACAACGCCCGGACGCCGAGCGGCGTCTCGTACATGCTCGAGAACCGCGAGACGATGCTGCAGATGTTCCCGGAGCTCTTCACGAAGAGCCGGGTCCGTCCGGTCAGCGAATACCCGACGGATCTCCGGACCTCCCTCGGCGCATGCGCACCGGCGGCGAGCGGCAACCGACCGACGATCGCCGTCCTCACGCCGGGCATCCACAACTCCGCCTACTTCGAACACGCCTTCCTGGCCGATCAGATGAGTGTCGAGCTCGTGGAGGGTCACGACCTCTCGGTGGAGGACGGGCGCATCGTCATGCGGACGACCCGCGGGTCGGAGCCGATCGACGTGCTCTACCGCCGCGTCGACGATGACTTCCTCGACCCCCTCATCTTCCGGTCCGATTCGCAACTCGGCATCGCCGGCGTGATGGACGTCTATCGGGCGGGCGGGATCACGATCGCGAACGCCCCCGGCACCGGCATCGCCGACGACAAGGCGATCTACTCCTACGTTCCCGACATCATCGACTTCTACACGGGTGAGAAGCCGCTGCTGAACAATGTGCCGACCTGGCGCTGCGCCGAGCCGGACTCGCTCGCGTACGTGCTCGACCATCTCGCCGAGCTGGTGGTGAAGGAGGTCCACGGATCGGGCGGCTACGGGATGCTCGTCGGTCCTGCGGCCAGCAAGCGCGAGATGGCGTCGTTCACGAAGAAGCTGAAGGCGAACCCGTCGAAATACATCGCCCAGCCCACGCTGGCGCTGTCCACGGTGCCGATCCTCACACGGGCCGGCCTCGCCCCTCGTCACGTCGACCTCCGCCCCTTCGCCCTGGTCTCGCCCGACCGCATCCGCATCACCCCGGGCGGTCTCACCCGCGTGGCGCTCAAGCGCAACTCGCTGGTCGTGAACTCCAGCCAGGGCGGCGGCACCAAGGACACCTGGGTGATGGAGACCTGATGCTCGGACGTACCGCCGGCGGCCTCTACTGGATGTTCCGCCAACTGGAGCGAAGCGAGAACACCGCCCGGCTCATCGAGGCCGGGATGCGGATCGCCCTCACCCGCTCGAGTGACGTCGAGAAGGAATGGGAGTCGGTCGTCGCGACGGCCGGCCAGCGCGCCGCGTATCTCGAGCGGCACGAGCGCTACGAGCCGACGACGGTCATCGACTTCCTGCTGCGGGATCGCAGCAACCCGTCGAGCGTGCGCTCCGTCATCGACCAGGCCCGGGCCAACGCCCGCGAGGTGCGCACGGCACTCACGCGCGAGGTGTGGGAGGCCACCAACAACACCTGGCTGACCGTGAGCGATGCCCTGGCGCGGCCCGTGCTGCAGCGCGAGCTGCCCACGGTGCTCGGCCTGATCCGCCAGGAGAGCGCGATCGTGCGGGGCAGCCTCCACGGCACCATGCTGCGCAACGAGCCCTACAGCTTCGCCCGCATCGGCACCTTCGTCGAACGAGCCGACAACACGGCTCGGATCCTCGACGTGAAGTACTACGTGCTCCTTCCCTCGGCCTCACTCGTCGGTTCGTCGCTCGACAACGTGCAGTGGGAGACGATCCTGCGGTCCGTGTCGGCCCAGCGCTCCTACCGCTGGCGCAGTGCCGGCGACGCGAGCGCACGCGGTATCGCCGAATTCCTTATCCTCGATCGACAGATGCCGCGCTCCTTGATCTTCTGCGCGAAGAAGATCGACAACAACCTCGGTCACCTCGCGGAGACGCACAACGCGCGACATGACGCCCACAAGCAGTCCGATGCGCTGCACAGCCGCCTCGCCGCGCGCGACATCGATTCGATCTTCGACGAAGGCCTCCACCAGTTCCTCCAGAACTTCATCGCGTCCACCTACGAGCTCGGTCAGGCGATCGAGACCGACTACCAGTTCACCGCCTGATCATGCGGCTCGTGATCTCCCACTCGACGACGTACACGTACTCCACCCCCGTGCGCCACGGCCTCCAGGAACTCCGCCTCCGTCCGGTTTCCGGGCCGTGCCAGTCGGTGCTGGCGTGGGACACCGAGATCGTGGGTGCCACCCACCAGCTCTTGTTCGACGACGAGTACGGGAACCGCGTCGAGCTCATCCGGCTCACCGCCGGTGCGACCGAGACGGTCGTCACGGCCCGAGGCGAGGTCGAGACGGAGGACGTCGGCGGCGTGATCTCGAGCCACTCGGGGCATGCGCCGATCTGGTTGTTCCAGCGTTCGACCCCGCGCACCGCAGCCGGCACTGGAATCCGGGAGCTCTGCCGAGATCTCGCCGAGGCGGACGACGAAGTCACGCTCCTGCACGGGCTCTCGGCGGCGATCGGCGAACGGGTCGACTACGTGCCCGGTCAATCCGATGTCGAGACCACCGCGGAGGACGCGCTCGTTGCCGGCGCCGGCGTGTGTCAGGACCATGCGCACGTCTTCATCGCCGCCGCTCGGCACCTCGGCTATCCGGCGCGTTACGTGAGCGGCTACCTGCTCCTCGGATCATCCGAACAGCAGGACGCCAGCCACGCCTGGGCCGAGGTGTGGCTCGAGGGGCTGGGCTGGGTCGGATTCGACGTCAGCAATGGAATCTCGCCCGACGGCCGATACGTTCGCATCGCTACGGGACTCGATTACCGTGCCGCCGCACCCATCAAGGGCCTGCGGTACGGCTCGGGCGAAGAGGCGCTTCACGTCGAGCTCGAGGTGCGTGCCGAATGGGAATCAGGACAGCAGCAGCAGCGATCGCGGTGAGGATCCGCAGGCGATGACCTACTGCGTGGGTCTCCAGCTCGATCGCGGGCTCGTGTTCATGTCGGACACCCGGACCAACTCCGGTGTCGACAACGTGTCCGTCTTCCCCAAGATGCACCGATGGTCGGTGCCCGGCGACCGGGTGATCACCCTCCTGTCGGCCGGCAACCTCGCGACGACCCAGACGGTGGTCAGCCTGCTCGACGAGCGCTCCAAGGTGCCGGCGGACCGCCAGCCCTCGATCCTCGAGGTGCCGACGATGTTCCAGGTCGCCGAGCTGGTCGGCGGGCTGCTGCGCGACACCATCGCCCAGCACAGCCAGACCGGGCAGCGGGCCGAGGCGAAGTTCAACGCCACGCTCGTGCTCGGCGGACAGATCAAGGGCATGCCGCCGCGCCTCTTCCTCATCTATCCCGAGGGCAACTTCATCGAGACGAGCCCCGAGACGCCGTTCATGCAGATCGGTGAGACGAAGTACGGGCGGCCGATTCTCCTGCGGGCCTATCGGGGCGACATGTCGTTCGAGGATGCGGTCAAGCTCCTGCTCGTGTCGTTCGACTCCACGATCAAGGCCAACCTCTCGGTCGGTCTGCCGATCGACGTCTCGGTCTACGAGACGGACTCGCTCGAGATGCGCGACACGATCCGAATCACCCGCCAGGACGAGTATTACCGCGCGATCTCCGAGGGATGGGGAGAGCAGCTTCGCCTTGCGGTGCAGTCGCTTCCCGATTTCGATTTCGATGCCTACCGCTGACCGGAGCGGGCCGACCCGCACCGTCTCAGTGCACATCGAGGCACTGGTGCACGCCGCCGCCGACGTGGCGCTCGCGATCGCGCCATCGCAGCACTACGACCGGGTGGAGGAGAGCCTCGAGGTGGCGATCGACGGCGTCGCCACGGATGTTCGCTCGATCGACGGTGACCATGGCGGACGCATCGACGTGCTCCCGGCACTCGAGCCCGGCCGCCTCGTCCTGGACTACACGACGACGATCGCCGGCACCGCCCCGCCCGCGCTCGTGGCCGACGCGGACTGGGTCCGCTACGTCCAACCGAGCCGCTATTGCGAGTCGGACCGGCTCGGCGGTTTCGCACGCGTGCAGTTCGCTGACCTGACGGGAATCGACCTGGTCCTCGCCATCACGGACTGGGTGCGGGGCAACATCCTCTACGTGCCCGGCGCGTCACGCCCGACCGACGGCGCGGTGGCCACCTTCCTCGCCCGCGAGGGCGTGTGTCGGGACTTCTCCCACCTCGCCGTCGCCCTGATGCGCGCCAACGACCTGCCCGCCCGCGTGGTCTCGGTCTTCGCGCCGGGGCTGAGCCCGATGGACTTCCACGCGGTCACGGAGGTCCTCCTCGACGGTCAGTGGATCGTCGTGGATCCCACCGGCCTTGCCCCACGTCAGTCGATGCTGCGCATCGCCACCGGCCACGACGCCGCGGCGACTGCGTTCATGACCTCGATCGGTGGTCAGGTCGACCTCACCGGTATCGCGGTCGGCGCGGTGGTGAACCCGGAGCTGCCCGTGGACAGCGGCCGGGACGCCTGCGCGCTCCACTGAGCTGGACCTAGGTCCTCGCGGGGTGACCGCCGGCGACCGCGCGGTAGTAGTTCTCGGACATGTAGGTGGGGCTGTTCTCCGCGAGCACGGCGGCGATCTCGGCCTTGAGTGCCTTGGCCTCCACCACCTCGGGGATGTCCACGCGCGCCATGGCGAGGAGGTCCACAACGTGCAGCGCGAGCTGCGGCTCGCCGGCGGCGAGATGGGCGCGGGCCGCGTCGAGCACCGCCTGCTTGTCGGTGATCGCATCGAGGACGGCGCTGGTGCTGTCGCCGAACGGGGCGGGGTGGACCGAGGTGATGTTGCGGTCCCACCAGCCCGACTCGATGCGCCACACCTCGCGGATCACATAGTCCGCACATCCGTAGGTCTGGGGCAACCAGGGCGAATCGGCGTACTCGGCAGGGAGCTCGATCTCGTTGACGACGTCCTCGATCACCATGCCCGCGTTCATCCGCACGAGCGTCTCCGAGCGGAGGTAGCGCAGCGCATCGCGGACGGTCGTGAGCATCTCCCGGATGTTCTCGGCACCGATGATGTTGGTGCCGTACTCCCGGATAAGCATCTCGGCCGGGTACTCGAGGTACGTGTCGAGCTGATCGGCCCACGCTCGCGGGTCGCGCGGTGAGCGAAGCGGCGACCCAATGTTCGGGAAGCTGCCAATCGTGGCGTTCGCGCCATAGAGGATGCCCTCGTCGGGGAACCAGAGCCCGGTGCCGTCGTCGGTCTCCGCGTGGCAGTGGATCAGCGTGATCTTGCGCGGCGTGTCGAGCTCCAGCTGGTCGATGTAGGTGACGTCTGGGTCGACGAGCACCTCGAACATCTTCGTGCCGACCACGCTGTCGGTCGGGAAGCCGAACTGCCACTCGGTGACGCGCTCGAGATACTCCTGGGTTTCCCGATAGCGCCGGTGGCGGAGCAGCACGTTGCGGTGGGCGATGATCGTGGGCCGGGGATCGCCGCGCTTCTCGCTGTCCTCGAGCCACGCCTCGACACCGTGGTTGTACGCCGTGTGTCCGTGGCTGTAGACGATCCGTTTCACCGGCTCGTCGGTCACCTCGCGGATGTTGGCGATCATGCCCCGGGCGTGGCCCGGGGCAATGCCGGTGTCGACCTGGAGCAGTCCGTCTCCGGTGTCGACCGTCAACGCATTGCCGGTGCCGTACTGGATGTCCTGGAGCCACATGCCGTCGGCCGTCTGCCGGAATGGCAGCGGGTCCGCATTGCCGCCGGTTGCGTTCGACTCGAACCAGTCGACCGAGTTCTCGATGCGTTCCGGAGCCCGTCGTTCGGCCATGGCGTCGTCCCCTGTCGATCCGACGCGGGTGCGTCGGTGCGACATCGTACGCCTTGGTCGGGACGGCGGGATTTGAACCCACGACCCCCTGCTCCCAAAGCAGGTGCGCTACCGAGCTGCGCCACGTCCCGTTCGGGGACGAGGCTATCGCCGTGGGCGAATGCTCAACGGGACAAACGGATCTGGAACGCGCCGAGCGATCCGAGCACGCCGTTCTCGAGCAACTCGGGCGGCAGCGTCGAGTTCGGCAGGAGGTAGCCGCTGACCTGGTCGAGCGGCGAGGAGCCGTTCGGGAGGGTGAGCGTTCCCGACGCGCTTCCCGGCGTATAGACGGTGCTGCATCCGCTGCCGTTGCAGCCGAAGAACATGCCGTTCAGGAAGACAGCACGGAAGCTCTGGATGTGCAGGTTGCCGCTGTTGCCGCTCGGGAAGGAGCTCTCCCAGAACTGGGGCACGGCGCCGTAACGAGCCGAGCCGGTGATGTCGGGTTCGTTGTCGCCGTTGGCGTCGATGTCGAACAGCGGCACGAAGCCGACGCCGGCCTGGAAGTCGGCGAAGCAGGTTTCCATCTGCGTCTCGGCCGCGGCGTAGCCCGACCCGGCGACGGTGGCGTCGAAGCTCTCACGGGTACAGGTCGCCGGAACGGTGACTCCCTTGCCGTACGGGATGTACTCCCAGAGCGGCGTGTCGTCGACGTAGTAGAGGTTCCCCTGCTGCCGAAGCGTCTGGGTCGGGCCGGTCCCGCGGGTGAGTCGACCCGGGAAGTACGTGCCCTGGACCGTGTCGCCCTCGACCATGCCCTCCCACAGACCGCCGCTGATGCCCTGGAAGGTGCTCAGCGTGTTCGGGCCGAACGGCTTCGCGCAGGTGTCGATCACCTCGGTGCCGGCGTACGGCCGGATGAAGTGGTCGAGTCCGACCGACAGGTTGACCGTGAGCTGATCGGTCTTGTTGAGATTGCAGGTGATGTTCTCGGTGCCGTACGCCGGGTTGCCCCACTGGGCGACCTCGAGTGCGCCGAAATTGCCCGATGCCGAACCCGTGCACGGGGGAACCGCGGTGCCGTTCGTCGAGGAACGCATGCAGATGTTGGACCCGGTGGGGGCGGTGGCGAGCACGGCGAACGGCAGCACGCCGCCGACGCCGTTGATCGTGAGTTCGACCTCGGCGAAAGCGCCGGCAGAGAAGCTCTCGATGCCGAGCACGGAGGCGAACGCCGTCTCGACCTCCTGCTGGGGAACCACGACGCGGTACACGCCGAGCCCGTCGAAGCTGATGCACTGCGTGCTGTTGCCGAGCACCTCGCCGGTGAACAGCAGATGGTCGGCGTCGGTGCACGATGTCCAGAGCGAGATCCACTCCGCGTCGCTGTACGGCGTGCTCAGGTTGCTGCGGATCAGAGCCGCGGTGGCCTCGGAGGCTGTGTCCATTCCGTTCGCGAGATCGAGGGCGCCACCGAGGGCGCCGGTGTCCGCCGCCGTCTGGGCGTCGCGACGTTCACTGAAGAGCAGGCCGAGGTCCACCGCCATGGCGGACATCGCCATGAGTACGGTCAGGCAGATGGCGAACATCGGGAGGGTCGCCCCCCGGTCACGGACCGGGATGTGCCGCCGGTTCATCGCTCGACGGTTCACGGGCACGCCTCCTTGGTCGTCGCGGCGAAGGTGGCCGCCTGCTCGAGCCGCACGTCCACGATGCTGCTGAGGGTGCGAGTGCTGAGCCACGGGTCGAACACGCCCGTGACCGGTTCTGCGGGCGACTCGATGGTGAACGTGACGAGGTCACCCACGGATGTGCCGGCCGACGTGTCGATGGTGACCGTGGTGTTGGTGGCCACCTCCATGCGCTGACACGTGGCGGCGACGATCTCGGACGCCTGGGTGGCGCCGCTCGAGCCGGTCGTCGCCTGATAGTTGACGGCCGCGAGACGGGCGCCCTCACGAGCGCCTTGGCTCACGTCGAGCTTCTTCCCGAAGAGCAGGCCGAACTCGACGACGCCGAAGAGCAGCATGAGGAGGAGTGGCGCGACGATCCCGAATTCGACGATCGCCGCGCCGCGATCGCTGGTGAACCGTGCCTGCCTGTTCTGAGTCATGTCGTGCCGGGAAACGACTCCCGAACGATGTTCGATATGGGGCAAAAGGCCCAAAGATTCCCCCGCATCGCCTCAGTCGGACCGCAGGTCCGCCGAAGAAGAGTTCATGGCCCGCGTGCGACACCTCCGCTCCACGCCGATCGCCACCTTCGACGTCGCGATCGCACGGGCCCGTGAAGGTGATTCGGCCGGGTTTCAGTGGCTTTTCGACGCGTTCAACCGGCAGTTGGCAGGCTTCGCCCGGGCCCGCGGATGCCGAGACGTCGACGCGGTCGCGAGCGAGACACTCGCCCGTGCGTTTCATCGCGCCGACCGCTTCAGTGGCGACGAATCCGCCTTCCGGAGCTGGCTGTTCGCGATTTGTCGGAACATCCTCATCGACGAGGCGCGTGCGGAGGCCCGCCGCCCCCGGGTCTCGAATGGTGCCGTGCTCGGCGATCTCGCGGCCGGTGATGACGTCGCGTCCGAGGTCGTCGCCGACGTGGGCGACCGGGCCGCAGAGTTGCTGGCACATCTGACGGAGAAGCAGCGGGAGGTCGTCAGCCTTCGGATCGTCGCCGGCCTGTCGATCGCAGAGGTTGCCGATGTCATGGACTGCCCGGAAACCGCGGTCAAAGCGCTGCAGCACCGGGCGTTGCGGACCCTGCAGAAGAAAATCTCCTCGGCACCCGTATCGCCAGGAGAGGAGTTGTCGTTGTCATGAACGTGCCGACCTCCATCGTGCGAGACGCTCTCGCTGATCCGGAACTCGACGAAGGATGTGCCCTCATCCTGGAAGAGGCACTCGTCGCGCTCGTTCCCGACCGTGACATCGACCCGAGCCCGGAGTTGGCGCGATTTCTCACAAGCGCTGCGGCCCCCGCGGCCGCGCCCGTTCGACGGACGGCCGGGCGCCGCGTGTCGGCCGTCGTGGCCGCCATCGGCGTGAAGACCGCGCTGGGCGCCGGACTCGCCGCTGCAGCCGTCGGCGCCGACGTCTCGGGTCTGGTCGAGGTGCCGGTCGTGCACGAGATCACGGAGATCCTGTCTGCGTCCCGTGAGGTCCCGGACAACCCCGAGGTCGATGCCCCGCCGGCAGAGGCCGAGAGTGCCGTGACGCCCGCACCCGCCCGCGCGCCGGGTCAGCCGGAGTCGCCGGGCAACAGTGATGAGGCGGGTCAGGGTCAGCCGGAGTCGCCGGGCAACAGTGATGAGGCGGGTCAGCCGGAGTCGCCGGGCAACAGTGATGAGGCGGGTCAGCCGGAGTCGCCGGGCAACAGTGATGAGGCGGGTCAGGGTCAGCCGGAGTCGCCGGGCAACAGTGATGAGGCGGGTCAGGGTCAGCCGGAGTCGCCGGGCAACAGTGGTGACGCAGGACCTCCGGAGTCGCCGGGAAAAGGTGATTCGACAGGACCTCCTGAGTCGCCGGGCAACAGTGGCGAGGCCGGACCTCCCGAGTCGCCGGGCAACAGTGGCGACACCGGACCACCGGACCATGCCGGCCCGCCCGAGGACCGGGGACGCCCGTAGCGAAGTCGACGGTCGACCACGGAGAGTGGCACACTCGCCGCCATGCTCCGCCGCTGGAAACTTGCCATCGGGATGCTTGCCGCAGCCCTTGTCGCCACTGCCTGTAACTACGCCTACGCGCCGTTCCTGATCCGCGTCGACGGCGCGGTGGTGCTCACGGGCGCCGACCTCGGCATCGGCAACCTGAACCTCGAAGCCGACCGCGGCCTGGCCTACCGATGGGACGACGACTCCTCGAGCTGGGTCCAGATCCCTCTCCAGGTGGACGAGCGCATCGTCGTCGACTTCGGCGCCAAGCCGAGCAACAACAACGCCCCCGCATCCACCGGCACGATCTACGGTTCGACCGCGATCGGACACACGGTGCTGACCTACGCGGACCCCGACACGTGGGTCGGGCCCGATGACGACCTGACGATCGACGACAACGACGAGGTCGTGTTCCTCGCTCGTGATGCCGGCCCCCGGGCCCCCGCCGCCACGCCGCACCCGGCCGCGGCCATTGGCGGGCTCGGAAAGGAGATCGCGCTCGTCGATCCGGACGGCGGCACCGTGGGATACGTCTACCTCTTCTACGGCGGCGCCGGCGTCGACTCGTCGGCCGGTGTCGACCACGTCACCTACACGTTCTCGCTCGACGCGGGCACGTACAAGGACGACTACCTGCGAGCGGACGGCCCGAATCCGGAGAGCTCCACCGTCGTGACGGACAACTACACGATGACCTTCGGCGATCGCTGGATCACCGATGGTCTCTCGAGCAACTGGGGCACCGGCGTGGACATCCTCGACGGGCACAAGTCGCGCTTCTCGTTCCTCACCTGTGGTCGATCCAATGCCACCTTCGCCGACGCCGAGGGTGCCTTCATCGCCAACATCGATGGCCCGATCCGGGCGATCCGGGCCTACATCGGCGCCAACAGCGGCCCGCTCACGCAGCGCACCGAGGTGTTCTACGAGGATCGCTACGAGCAGATCACCGATCTTCGCGTGCACGCGATTCCCGGGGTGATGTCGTACTGGGACTGGAGCGCAGCGGCGAGCGGCATGACCTATAGGAACAGTGAGATCGCCGCCCCGGTCACGATCGACGGCTCACCGGACACGGTCCCGGTCGCCGTCCCCGCATGGGAGTACATCGAGGGCGCGCAGGCCGACATCACGTTCGCCGGCACGTTCAGCGGCAGCTTCGTGCCGACGCTCGAGCAGGTCTACGTGGACGAGACCACACCGTCGTTCTCGGAGTGCTGGGGAGACGGCGACTTCTACGGCGCAGCCGGTCAAGCGATCACGAACGCCATTCCGAACACCGATCCGGCCCTCGGCGCATTCGACACGTTCCAGGCGTATTCCGTCGCGGCCGTCTGGCCGACCAATCTCGACATGAGCGTGTGGGCGCCAGCCTGGGCGGCCGAGGTCCTGCAGTCGCTCGACGCGACGGTCGGCATCTTCTAGGCGAGCGTCTCGGCGAGCCGGCGGAAGCCGGTCTGCCAGTCGACCGCGCACGGGCCGAGAACGGCCCGGGACCGTTCGGTGTCGATCACCGCACTCGGGATCGTGTGATCCGTCGGCGCGAACGTCGGCTCCGGCGCGCCGGCGATGTCGCACATGAAGCGGGTCCACTCCTCGACGGACACGACATCGTCGCTGCCCCAGTTGAGAATCGTCGCAGGGGTCGTCGCGGCCTCGAGCAGGGCCGGGATCTGGCTGATGATGTCCTCGTGGTGGATGACGTTGTAGCGACTGCCATCGGTGTGGACGGGAATCGGCTGGCCGCCCTGCGCCATCATGAGGTGAAAGATCGGCCAGCCGCCCTCGTCCCCGTAGGGCACGCACAGCCGGGCGATCGTGGTGGGCAGATCGAACGCCTTCGCCGCGAAACTCGCGACCGACTCGGCCGCCGTCTTCGCCGTCGAGTAGGTCGGCATCATGTACTGGTGATGGTCCTGCCCGAGCGGTGAGTCCTCCCGCATCGGCTCGCCGCCGGTCGGTGCGTACACCGCGGTGGACGAGCAGTGCAGCACGCTCTTCGCCTTGCGACAGTGCTGCATCAGCAGTCCGGCGGCGTCGGCGTTGGCCGCGAGGTCCTTGTCCCACCGGCCGGTCTTCGTGACGGCGAAGTTGAGCAGGTGGTCGAGTTCGGTCGGCACCGTCGAGAGGTCGGGTTCGATCAGGTCGACGGCATGGCAGGTGACGCCCGCGGCCACCATCTCCTCTCGGACGATCGGGTCCTTGAACCGGGCGAGTCCGTGGACCTCGTTGCCTTGTGCGGCGAGGGCCTTGGCGACGGGCTTGCCGACCTGGCCGGTTGCCCCGGCGACGACGATGGTTCTGGGGATCATGTGGCGGTCTCCGCTTCGTTCGGCGTCGTCTCTTCCTAGCCCACGTCACCCGCGACGACTGCCTCGCTCGTCAGTACGGGTAGGAGCCGATCCCGATCGAACGGAGCGCAGCATGTTGGACGAAGCAGTGACTGAGACCCAGAGCACGGCCGGGACACAACCCACCGTGGCGATCACGTGTGGGGTGCTGGGAGTCCTCGGCGCAGTCTGGGCGTTCTGGCTGGTCCTTCCGGCGGTGATCTTCGGACTGGCGGCCGTGGTGCTGGGCGTGCGAGTCCGCCGCCGAGGCGATCGCGAGGCGGGAAGTGTCGCCGTGACGCTCGGCGTCGTCGCCCTGCTCGTGCTCCCGTCGGTGTTCTTCGTCGTCGACAGCGAGTCCGACTACGTGCGCAACTGCACCCTCAACCCCACGGATTCCGACTGCTGAGTCGGCCGGCGTCGGCCATGATGGCGGCGTGCCTCGCCCGTACCAGCCTGCGGACCTCCCCGCCCTCCTCGAATCGTGGCTCGCCGCGTCACGCATCGCTCATCCGTTCCTCGATGAGGCGTTCCTGGAGAAGGAGCAGCGGATGATCGGCGAGGTGTTCCTCCCGGCATCGGACGCAACGGTCGCGGTGGTCGACGACCGGGTGGTCGGCTTCATCTCGCTACGGGAGAACGAGGTGGGCGGATTGTTCGTCCATCCCGACCACCAGGGCGACGGCCACGGGCGGGCGCTCATGGATCACGCTCGGGCGTCGCGGCCGTTCCTCGAGCTCGAGGTGTTCGAGGCGAACGCGATCGGACGACGCTTCTACGACCGCTACGGATTCTCCGAAGTCGGCCGTGGCGAGGATGCGGACACGGGCCTCCCGGTCCTGCGGCTGCGATTGGAGTGACGTCGGGTGAGTGTCATACCCCTTCTCTATGATACGAACGTATGTTCGATGCGGATGCGGGTCTGGCGCAACTGAACGAAGCCCTCGACGGGTTGAGCGACGCGGACTTGCTGTTTGGTTCGGCTCGTGACGCGGCGGAGGTGTTGGCCGGGTTGGAGTCGGTGGCGCGGCGGGTGCGGGCGGTGCAGACGCGGGTGCTCGATGAGGTCGACCGCTCCGGTGTGTATGTGTCTGATGGGCATTCCTCGGCGAAGGTGATGGTGCGTCATTGTGGCCGGTTGTCGCCGGGAGCGGCGGCGGGCCGTGAGCGTGGGGTGCGCATGTCTCGTGAGCTTGGCGAGGTGTTCGATGCGTTGCGGTGCGGTGGGTTGGGGGTCGACTATTTCGATCTGCTGGGTCGGGTGTGGGCCAACCCGCGGGTGCGTGACGCGATGGTGGATGCTCAGCCGTGGTTTCTGCGCCTCGCCGCCCGGTTGTCGTATGCCGATTTCGAGATCGAGGTGCGTACCTGGGAGCGTTACGCGGATGAGGACGGCCCCGAACCGGCCAACAGCCGTAGCCACGAGCTCAGGGACTTCTCGTTGGTGCAGGACCCGATCGGGTTGGGGTGGACGTTCGCCGGCGGCACCGGCGCGATGCAGGGCGCCCAGATCGCAGAAATTCTGGAGCACTACATCTCCGCGGAGCGGCTCAGCGACTGGGAGAAAGCCCGCGCCGAGCACGGCGATGACGCGAACCTGTCGCATCTGCCCCGCAACGAACGCCAACGGCGCGCGGATGCGTTCTGGCAGATGTGTCAGGACGCGGCGGCGAACCCGCACTCGGTCGTGCCCGAGATGGTTCACAACATCGTGTGGCACCAGGAAACGTTCGAACACGCTGCCGCCCGCCACGCCGGCACCAACCCGACACCGCTCGCCCCGACCGCGGTCGAGTGCCGCACCCTCGACGGCCGGCCGTTGGATCCGACCGAAGCGTTCGCGACCGTGTTCCTCGACAAACTCCGCCGTGTCGTCGTGGACGCTGCCGGCGTCGTAATCGATCTCGGCCGGGCCCGTCGGTTCACCGGCGGCGCCCGCCTCGCTGCCCAACTCGGCGACACCCACTGCCCCTGGCCCGGCTGCACCGTCCCCACCAGCCAGTGCGAGATCGACCACAGCGTCGACCACGCCCACGGCGGCGACACCAACCCCCACAACGGCGGCCCCTACTGCGGCAAACACAACCGCTGGAAACAGAAAGGCTACGCCGTATGGCGCGACCCCCAAGGGGCATGGCACACCTACCGACCCGACGGCTCAGAGATCTGAGCTGACCCGACGGTGCGCGAGCTAGCGCGTGCGCGGCAAGCCCAGGTGACCCTCCGCGACGAGGTTGCGGCTGATCTCGCTCGTCCCGCCGTAGATGGTGGTGACGGGGGAGTGGCGCAGGTTCTCCTCGATCCGGCCACCGAGGTGGGCGTCGTCGTTGTGGTGGGTGAGGAGCCCTTCGGCGCCCATGAGATCGTGGAACTCCCGGCAATGGCGCTTGTAGCTCTCGGAGGCGAAGAGCTTGGTCATGGAGCCCTCCACGCCGAACATCTCGCCCTCCTCGGCGAGCGCTGCGGTGTGGTAGGCGAAGCCTCGACACACCTCCACGTCGATGAGCGCCCGCATCAGCTTTTCGCGCACGGTCGGATCGTCGATCGGTCGGGAGCCGTCATCGCGGTGGTGGCTCCGGGCCCAGTCGAGAGCGGCGTCGATCACGGGGGGAGAGGGGAACTGGCCTCCGGCGATGCCGCGTTCGTACTTGAGCG
>BQJV01000006.1 GCA_021604885.1 Acidimicrobiales bacterium | reverse complement strand
AACTCATGTCCGACGCCGGGGTGCTCGACGAGCTCGGATCGATCATGGTGATCGGCTCGAACGAGGACGAGGCGGGGCTGGTCGACGTGATGGCGGCTGCGCTGCGGGACGTGGGGGTCGACGTGCCGTTCACCGACTTCGTCACCACGACCGGCGACCGGTTCGCCACGGCCAACAATGTCGGGATCTGGATCGAGCAGGCCCGCAACGCCGGGCTGTCCACCATCGTGCTGCTCGGGGAGGGCGAGTTCCGGAACCAGGAGTTCTTCATGCAGGCGCCGGACTTCACCTACATCCTCGGCAACGGCGACGCGATCACCGACTGGCAGAGCATTCGGCCCGACGGTCTACAGGAGGGCACCCGCATCATCACGAACAACAACGGTCCCGACGTGGGCGCGTTCGACAACCCCGACCTCGTCGACTGCATGAACGCCGTCGGGGAGGCGCTCGACGTCGAGGTGCTCGCCACGAGTCAGCTCCCCGAGGGCGAGCCGAACTACTTCTCCGGCGCAGTCGGCGTGTGTCGTACCGTCTCGCTGTTCGTACAGATTGCGACGGCCGCCGGCCCGGATCTGACGAACGACACATGGGTCGCGGCGCTCGACAACCTGCCCGACCTCGACATCCCCGGCTACCAGTTCGTCTCGCTCAGCTCGGACAAGGTCGACGCTCGAGATCAGCTGGTCCTTGTCGAGTACAACCTCGACACCATGACGTTCGACCCGATCTCCGACCCGATCGACGTCGGGTAGCGTCGCCGCATGAGCACCACCGCGGAACGGCCGACGCTCTATCGGGCCATCACGTGCAACTTCTGCCATCGCAGCGAGATCGCGTTCGCGGCGAAGGGCGTGGAGATCGACACGGTCGACATCGATCTCGTCAACCGGCCCGACTGGTACATGACGAAGGCGTCCGGCGGTTCGGTGCCGCTGCTCGAGTGGGGCGAACAGGAGATCCATCCGTCTCACTTGATCAACGAGTGGATCGACGAGCGATGGCCCGACCCGCCGCTCTTCCCGGCCGATCCGACCGAGCGCGCCGCAGCCCGCATGTGGATCGAGTGGTGGAACGACGGCCCGTGCCCCGCCTACGAGCGGCGACTCATGAACGTCCGCCCCGAGCGCGACGACGCGCTCACGGAGGCCCTCGTGGGCCACCTCACCGAGATGGAGAGCCGACTCGCCGAGCGGGGCTACGACGGCGGCTTCTGGGGCGGCGACTCTATCGGTGTCGTTGACGCGACGGCAGCGCCGATGTTCGTGCGGTTCTGTGGGTTGCGGCACTTCTACGGACTCGACGTCCCGGAGGATCTGGTGCGGGTCCGGGCGTGGCGGGACACGCTGATGGCCGATCCGTACGTCATCGCGACGAGCCCCGACGAGGCCGAACTGATCGCCGCCTACGAGGGCTACCTGAAGGTGCTCGGCCGGGCCGCCGAGGCCGGCATCGACGTTCCCGTCGCCAAGGGCGACTGACCGGATGGACGATCTGGAAGGGCGAGTCGCCGTCGTCACCGGCGGTGGGAGCGGTATCGGCGCGGCGATGGTCGCCGGCTTCGCCGCGGCCGGGATGCTCACGGTCGTCGCCGACATCGACCTGGCGGCAGCAACCGAGGTCGCGTCGGCGGCCGGCGGCGGCTCGATCGCCCTCCATGTCGATGTCGCCGATCCCGCCTCGGTCGAGGCGCTCGCGGAGGCGGCGTACGGCGCATTCGGTGCCGTCCACGTCCTCTGCAACAACGCCGGCGTCCTGCTCTTTCGCGGGTTCGGCGATGCCATCATCGAGGACTGGCAGTGGGTCTACGGCGTGAACGTGATGGGCACGATCAACGGCATCACGGCCTTCCTGCCCCGAATGCAGGCCGCCGGCGAGCCCGGCCACATCTTCAACACGTCGTCCATTGCCGCCCTCGGCGCGACGGGGATCTACGGAACGTCGAAGGCCGCGATCCTCACGCTCACCGACGCACTCGCCGACGAGCTCGACGGCTCCCCGATCCGCGCGTCGGCGCTGCTCCCCGGCATGGTGCGATCAATGATCACCGACGCGGAGCGGAACCGCCCGGCCGACATGGGTCGCAAGCTCGACGACCCGACCCGCGAGTTCGCCGGCCTCGTCGGTGTGGACCCGTCCACCTGCGCCGACCGCGTGCTGGAGGCGCTGGGCACCGGCGAGCGCTACGTGTGGGCCGGCGTCCCCGAACGCTCCGAGCGGGCCGAGACCGCCCATCGCCGCCGCGCCGACGAGCTGCTGGCAGCAATCGACGCGGGCATCGTGGAGGCGTAGGTAGGCGGCGGCCTCGCCGGGGACCTAGGGCATCCAACTGCGGCGCGTCAGTTCCGCTTCGAGCGCTCGCTGGGGCTGCTCGATCAGCCACTGCGGGTCTCCGTGCCGTTCTCTCGCGGCAGCTTCCAGCTCGTCGCCCACGCCCAAGCGTCGAGCCGTCTCCTGCGCCAGCGCTCCGGAGTGCGGCGTGCGCGGGGCACCCGTGCTCATCACCAGATTGCGCCCCGTGTCCAGGTCGTCCTCGTGCAGCGCGAGCAGGGCGAGCAACACCATCGCGTCACTCGCCTCGTACGCGAGCCTGCCGGTCTGGGCGACCAGCGCGAACTGCCTGACCGCGTCGCGGCCCTCCGCGGGTGCGCGGTCGGACAGATCCGCCACTGCGGTGAACAGAGCCTGCCCGCTGACGATCAGGGGATCGCGCGTGCGGAAGCTGCGCGCCTTCATGTCGATGTCGACGCGGCGCCGGAGGTCAACCAGGTCGTCGAGCATCCAGGCACACACGATCAGCGTCCACACCGCATCGAGGGCGACGCGGCTGGCCACCCCGAGCTGGTCGGTGGTGTCGAGCACACGCTGAGCCGCCGCCGCAGCCTCCGCCACCTCGCCGCGCTGCAGATGGATGACGCTGCGCATCCCGTGTTCGGCCAGTCCGTGGTCGGTGGTGTCAGCCCGAGCGCGCAACTCTGCGCCGCGTTCGACCAGGCCGACGGCGTGATCGGGCTGGGTTCGGGCGAAGATCAGCGCGTTATAGATGTGCGCTGTACCCGCGATGAAGAGGTCCGACGACTGCTTCAGTTCCTCGACAGTCGCGACTGCGGTGGGCCAGTCGGCAAGCAGGACGAGGGAGCCGAGGGAGGCGACGAGGAGGCGGTCTCGCAGGTGCGCATCGTCCACCGCGGACGCGCATTCCTGCAGTCGCCGGAACGAACCGTGCGGATCACCGAGCGCTGTCGAGACCACCTCGAAGCCCGTGAGAAGGCGAGCCAGGTCGGTCCAACGCTGCTGCGACCGTGCCCACTCGGCCGCCGCCAGCCCGTTGGCCGCATCGGCGAAGTCGCGGAGGCGTCCCATGTCGAGAACGGTGAGCGCGACCGCGTCGGCCTCGCCGAACACGCTCGCGTAGTGCTCGAAGTGTCGATCGCGGACGGCGTCGAAGCGACCGGCGTCGACGAGTCGATGCTCCGCGTACGCCTTGAGCGACTCGAGCAGGCGGAAGCGTCCGTCGGTGGCCGGTTGGACCATCGACTTCGCCACCAGCGTTTCCATCACCGTCGCCGCCTCGACAACCGAGAGCTCGCACACCGAAGCAACGGCGGCGAGGTCGAACCCGTCGGCGAAGACGCCGAGGGTCACGAACACTTCCTGCTCGACGGCATCGAGCAGCTCGTAGCTCCAATCGATGGTGGCCTCGAGGGTCCGGTCCCGCTGGCGACGACGACCCCTCGACAGCAGAGCGAACCGATCATCGAGACCCGCCAACAGTTCGCCGACGGTGAACACCACCGCCCGCGACGCGGCCAGCTCGATCGCCAAGGGAACCCCGTCGAGGCGCTGACACAGCGCGACGACATCCGCTCTCGTTCGTGTGTCCAGCTCCAGTCCGGGCGACACCTGTCGAGCCCGTTCGACGAACAACCTCACCGCGGCATCGTCGGCACCCTCGGACGGCAGCGGCGGCACCGGGTAGGTGTGCTCGCCGTCGATGTCGAGCCATTCGCGGCTCGTCGCGAGCACGCGTGACTCGCCTGCGGTGGCAAGCGTCGCCTCCGCGAACTCGGCGCAGGCGTCGATGACGTGCTCGCAGTTGTCGAGCACGAGCAGCAGGTCCCGCCGGGCGACGTAGGCGGCAAGCTCAGCGAGTCCGTCCGTGCTCGGCAATTCGAAGCCGACGATCCGCGAGATGGCCGGAGCCACCTGCGCGTCGTCCGTCACGCTTGTCAGGTCGACGAACCACACCCCGCCGGGAAAGTGTTCGATCTCCTTGTCAGCCACCTCGATGGCGAGGCGCGTCTTGCCGGCACCGCCGGTCGCCGACAGGGTGACGAGGCGGTGCGCTCGCAGGAGCCGGCGCACGGAAGCCACATCCTCCTGCCGGCCGATGAGGGGTGATGGCGGGCAAGGCAGGTTCGTCGTCTCGGCTTCGGCCCGCAGCGGCGGGAAGTCGCCCTCGCCGACCTGCCACAGCTCGAGCGGTTCCGGCACGCTGCGCAGCTCGTGCACTCCGAGCGACCTCGCGGGGACGTCGGCCGAAGCCCGAACCGGGGCGGTGATCAGCACCTGTCCACCGTGACCTGCGCTCTCCACCCGCGCCGCGGTGTTGACCACCGGCCCGAAGTAGTCACCCGCTCGCTCCTCGGCCTCGCCGAGGTGCAGGCCCATCCTGACCCGCAGCGTCGGGCCGGGCCAGGACGCGCTCGCGAGCCGGCGCTGGGCCTCTGTTGCCGCTGAGACCGCCTGCGATGCACGTGCGAACGCCGCACAGAACGCATCGCCGGCGGTGGTGAACACATAGCCGTCGTGATCCTCGATCGCCGATCGAACGATCTCGTCATGCAGCTTCAGACTCGCCGACATGGCGGTTGCATCGAGGGCCCACCATTTCGTGGATCCCTCGACATCGGTGAACAGGAAGGTCAGAGTCCCGCTCGGTCCGCTCGCCATGCCCCACTCTCCCATACCGGCGTACGGCCTCGACACGATGGCGTCCGACCCGATCTCTGAGGCGATCGACGTCGACCGTCGTCAGATGAGCTCGTAGAGCTCCCATGCATCGGGGATGCCCTTGAGATCCGTGGCGCCGATGGCTCGGACCTGCCAGCGACCACCGATCGTGGATTGGACAACGGTCGAGGTCATGACGATCTGTCCGGCATCGGCTCGGTCCATGACCCGGGCTGCGAGGTGAACGGCGATCCCCCCGATGTCGTCACCTCGCACCTCGACTTCACCGACGTGGACGCCGATGCGCACGTCGAGCCCGAGGTCTGCGGCCACGCGTCGCACCTGCGTCGCGGCCTCCAACGCACGTGACGCCGTCGAACACGTGGCGAGCATGCCGTCGCCGGTGTGCTTGATGACGGTCCCGCCCTGCTCCTCCACCGCAGCGGCCGCCCGCGTCTCGAACCGGTCGAGCACGGCGCGCCACGACGCGTCGCCGGCTTCGGACGCCCGCACGGTGGATCCGACGAGATCGGCGAAGAGCACGCCGACCAGGGGACGATCCTCGGTCGGGGCGAGCCGGGTGCCGGTCGCGAAGGTGCCGATCGTGTCGGCCAGCGCTCCACTGTCAGGTGCCTCGATGGTGAGGTCATCGCCCTCGACTCGGAGCAGCTCACCCCCGGGGAACTGGTCGACCCACCATTGGGCGTCCTCGACGCTGACTCGTTGATTGTCCTCCCGATGGATGACCAGCACGCGTCGCTCGTCGGTGATGACATCCGGATTGCGGAGATACGCGTCGCCGCTTGCCGTGACTGCCGCGTAGAACGCGCGCGCCGCCGCGGCCGAGGCGCCGAGGCGTCCGGCCCGGTCGTACCACGTCTGGTACGTGGGATCGTCCCACCGGCTCGGGGCCAGCGCCCGCATCACATCACCGAAACTCTGCTCGTCGCGCCCGAGGACCTCGTCGACTCGGTTTCGTTCGACCGCATGCCGCACGGGGTTGATCAGGGCCGCGCCGGCGAGTCGGTCCGCGCGGCGGGCGTTGAGCCGCACGAACGAGACTCCGTGACCGACACCCCCGACGAACCAGGCCGCGCCGACCTCGAGGTCATCGAGTACCGCGACGCAGGCGTCGATGAGTTGGTCGCTGTAGTCGACGTCCGGGTCGAGGGGGTCGGAGGCGCCGATGCCCGGCCGCTCGATGGCGTGAACCGTCCCGTAGCGTCCGAGGGTTCGGAGGAACCGAGCCATCATCGGATCCTCTTCCAGAACCTCGATCGGCATCGTGCCGCTCGGCACGAAGACGAAGTCGGGACCGCCCGCGACGACGATCGTCCGGTAGGCGATCTCCCGCCCGTTGCCGAGTCGGGTGTACTGCGTGGTGCTCATCGATCGGCGGGAAGCGCGGCGCGGACGTTCACGACTGGGCGCTCGCCACCCGGGCGTGCAGATTCCACTGTTCGACCAACTCCCGGGGTCCCTCGACATCGAGCGGTGCGCGCGTCGGGCGGCCGTGGAGCCAGGCGAGAAGATCGGCACCCGTGGCGGTCGCCACGGCGGCCGCGTCACTCGCCGCCGTCCGCTCCCGGATCGCGTTGCCCTCCTCGTCCCGGCGAAGTGTCCAGCCCCGATCGCAGTCCGAGGCAATGAGCGCCACCGGATCCGCAGGGAGAACCGGAGCCTCCACCGGCTCCTCGCCGCGCATTGCGGCCATCCCCACCAGGATGGCGGGGAATCTCGGGAAGATCTCACCGGTCACCTCGTCGATCGCCTCACAACTGCCCGCAGGTGACGTCGACGACCAACGGTCGTGAACTCCGGCCGCGTCGGTGAGGTGCACGGTCAGCTCGCTGCCGGCCCGCCTGAGCCACCAGCGGGCTGGCGCGGAGCCGCCACCGAAGCACCACGTCGACAGATCCCGCCCCGGGCCGGTGACGATCTCGAGAAACTGCTCGACCGCCGACTCGAGCAATGTGACGTTGCCGAGGTGGTCATCGACAGTGGCCTCCGCGGATGCGATCGCACCCATGAGGCCCTCGAGACTCCACTCGGGGGCCGGGGTCGAGGCGTTGTAGCAGTACCACCCGGCGAATCCGCCGGCGATGTGTGTTCCGAGGTCTGCGACCGTCCATTCCGGACACGTGGGGACGGTCGCCGTGGGATCCGCGGCTCGGAGCAACGCCGCCATCTCCGTTGCATCTTCCTGAATCCACCCGACCGCTTCAGCGTCGTTCACGTTCGATCCGCTCCCCGTTCACATTCCGCACCGTGCCGCCCGCGGCGTCTCGGTGAACCATAGAGCGCGACGATCGAGACGTTCGAAACAACCGGCTCCAGCCCGATGTGTCTCAACCGACCGGCTCGAAGCCGGCGTCCTCCACGTCGCTCACAACTCGTCCTCCGGGCCGAAGTCCTCCCAGCGGGGCGCCTCGCGCTGGGACGGCGCGTCGGGTGCCGTCTCGGCTACCTCAGCGGTGACCGGCGGCGGATCGGGAGTCGACACGCTCGCCTCGAGCGTCGGCCGAAGAACCATCGCCGCCAGTGTCGTCGTGATCGGCACCGCCGCCACGAGTCCGATCGACCCGCAGAGCGTGCGGACGATCTCGACCGCGATGAGTTCGGAGTTCGCCACCATCTCCAGCGGCTGATCCGACACGGCGAACAGCAGGATCAGCGGCATGCTCGCGCCCGCGTAGGCAAGCAGCAGGGTGTTCACCGTCGACGCGATGTGATCGCGGCCGACCCTGATCCCCGACGCGACGAGCTCCGTCGTGGCCAGCTCAGGGCTGTGGCGTCGCAGCTCGGCGACCGTGGCGACCTGGGTGACGGTCACATCGTCCAGCGCGCCGAGCGCGCCGATGACCGCGCCACCCAGCAGGAGCGCACTGACGTCGAGGTTCTCGGCGATGAACGGCAGGATGAGCGCTTCCTCGCTCGCCAGGCCGCTGAACTGGGCCAGCTCGAAGAACGCCCACGACAAGCCGAGCGTCAGGCCCAGCGCGCTCAACGTGCCGGCGAGCGCGACCGTCGTGGTCGGTGTGAACCCGTGGGTCAAGTAGAGACTGATGAACGCGATCGCGGACGCGGCAACCACCGCCACCAGGAGCGGATCGTTCCCGTCCAGCGCCGACGGCGCGACGAACGCCACCAGCACGAACAAGGTGATCGCCATCGCCAGCAGCGCGAGGAAGCCCCGGAAGCGACCGAGCGCGATCACCACTACGGCAAACAGACCGGCTAGCCACACGAGTGGGGCACGCCGGTCGCGATCGACGAAGAAGTAGTAGTTCGTCGAGTCCTCGTAGCCGAGCACGACCTTGTCCCCCACGGCCAGGTCGGGAACCGAGCGATCGAATCGCAGGTTGATCTCCGGTAGCGCCACCAGGGCGCCGGCCTCCGGGCCCTCGTGCACGATCACGGTCACGGTCCGGCACTCCTGGGGATCCTCGTCGGTCGAGTAGCTGCACCGACGTTCGACCACCTCCTCCAAGGTGGCGCTCAGCCGATCGGTGACGAGACCGATCTCGTCCGCGTTCTCGATCGCGGCCTGTCGGCCCTCACCGCCCGGCCACAGCGCGAACACCGCGACGACGGTCGCGACGGCGGCGAGGGCGACGCCCGCGAGGACGACGCGAAGGACCGGATCGCGCGCCCACTCGCTCCAGCCCCCGTCGAGGCCGTGACCGTGGCTGTGCGAGTGCCCGGAGGGCGGCGCCTCACTCATCGCCGCAGGCTAGGACAGCGACACCCGCCCTCTGTGCCCGGGGTGAGATTTGAACTCACACGATCCCTGAGGATCCGGGGGGTTTAAGCAGGCCGAGGGGTGTCCTGCTTGTGCGGTCTGGTCCCGTTGGTGCTGTCCAGAGCGTTCTTGCGTCCGTGGTGTTCCGTTGCATCCGCCCAGTTCTGCGGCGTTCGCGACTACTTCGCGACTAACTGGGCTCGCGATCAGGTGGGCCGGCGCGTGGGTTGGCGAAGTCGGTGTTGTCGATGATCACATCGGCCTTTGATGTCGGGTCGATCTCCGCGATGTAGATCCGTTCTGACTCCTGGTATCGGTCGCGGTGAACGCGTTCAACCTCCGTTCGACGATCCCCAGAGTCCGAGTCTCGCTCGACGCCGCGAGCAAGCGAGAGCTCCGTCGACACGTCCAGCCAGATCCGGAAATCCCAGTACTCGTTGTACTCCGGCCGCATCGCGAAGACGGAGTCGACGATCAGTACGGCATCGAGGGGCGCCTCGACCGTGACGTGGCGATGATCAACACCGGTGATTGGATCGTGCCCACACAGACAGACTGTTCCCGAGCCACTCGGCCCGGCCGGTTCGAGCAACATCCGCTGAGCCGTTTCGAAGTCTGGGGCGTTTCGGTAGTAGCCCTCGCCGGTGAGCCGGTCGTAGCCGCGTTCCGCTGCGTCACGAAACGGCTTCTTGAAGTCGTCGAACGATGCCCGAAGGGTCGGGCGGCCGTTCCGACGGATCGCGGCTGCGAGTTCATGAGCGAAGCTGGTCTTGCCGGCCGCCGTGCGACCGTCGACCGCAACGCGGAGCCTTCGGGGGCTGATCCCGACGATACGATCGGCGAGACCATCGAGGAGAGCGCGGCGACCGGCCGACATCGACGAAGGCACCTCCTGCCTCCAGGTCGACACAGACTCGAACGCCTCCATCAAGCAAGTCTGACACCCCGACCGCCGTGTGGCGCTCCCCTACTGCAGCTCAATCTCGACCGCGACCCGTTGACCGCCCGCGGGTGACAGAACGGAGAGGCGCAACGAACTTGCGCTCGGATCGAGGGCTGGGGCGAGCCACGCTGCCCTGGTCCAGCGGGTGCTGTCGCCACCGCCTCCCCCGTAGTCACCACCGACAAAGACCCGGCCCGCGTCGTCTTCCCCGTGCCATTCGAGGCCATCCTGAAGTCGCTGTCCCACCTCGTCAGATGCCTCGCTACTACCGAAGAACCAGCGGACGACGAAGAAGGTCGTCCAGCTCTCAAGGCTAAGAATCGTAAGTTCCGTCGGAGGCGGGACGGGCAACTGCTGGTTGACAGCAATCACATGAACCGGCCGGCTCGCCGGATCATTCGCTGCTCTGATGACCTCGCGGTGGGCATCGTCCACCAGTCCAACCTACGCGAGCGACGAGACAGGCCGCTCCACGCCACAGCAGATCTCGAATACATCACGCCTGACACACAACCTGGTCGTCCAACCGGCGACCTCAGCCTTGGCAAAGCACGAAACATGGTCCGGCCCGTGCCGTTGCGCTGGATTCCGTGGGCCAGAGTCCGGCGAGTGTGGTCGGTTCCGTGTAGTGGATGGGATGCGGGATGGGATGGCGAAGACCGCGAAGCTTGGTTCCAACTAGGCCGTAGCCAGGGCCCCACATCGAATGGGCTGGCGGTCAGCTCCCCAACGTCTTCGCGATCTGCTGACATCGCAGCGGATCGGTCCCACCACGACGTCGCTCGATCCTGGGACGGAACCGGCTCTAGTCCGCCCTAGCGGCGACCCGCTGTTGCGACTTGGTGGAGGCCTCCCTAGATGCATCCCCAGTTGACGCACCAATTTGGTGTACCTATGGTGCCGAGATGACTCACCCGCATTCCACACGGCTGGCCACTCTCCGATGACGCCGCCCAAACCAACACGCCGCTCGGTATCGCTCGGACCGAAGGAAGAAGTCCACATCGCGGCCGCCGCAGAGGCGGATGGCGTGTCGACAAACGAGGCGATCCGCCGCGCGATCCAAGTCGACGCCGCTATCCGAACTCTGGTCGAGCAGGGAGCGACTGTCGTAGTTGAGGACAGGAACGGTGTGCTCCAGAAGGTGGTCTTCGCCCACCTCGGAGTCGGAGCCGCACCGGTCGTCGACGTCGAGGCAGAGGATCGCGAGAGTCGCAGCGAAGAGGTGGAGCGCGTCCACGACGAGGTACGCACCCGACTCAACACGGGGCAACGGTCATCGAAAGCGCCGATCAAGTCGCGCTCCAAGTCCAAGTCGCGAAAGACTGGGGCAAGCTCGCAACGCGATTCGGGGCTACCACGGTCCAGTGGGACACACGATCAAGCCTCAAAGCGGAGTCCCTGAGAACCCATGCACCTGCCGAGAACCCCCGACACCGAACGGCTCATCTCCGAAGTCGCACGCTGGCTAACAGAGCCGGGCCGTGATTCGGCGGCGGGCATCCCCTGCCGAATGAAGATGGCGGCCTACCTCCTGCCTCGCGACCAGGAGGCGGATCCCACGACGCTGGGGCTTCAGCTTGGGCGGCTTCTAGGAATGATCACAGCTCATCCGCCAGTGATTTGCACCTCAGGCTCAGCAACCGAGATCGTGCCGATTGACGACGAGAACGCAGCATTCGAGCGATACGCGGGCCGATGGTGCGACCTGCTAGCCCCCGGCCTCGCCGCGCATGACGAGCGGGTTCTCGCCGAGGTGCTCGCCCTCCTGAAGCAGCTCGCCGATGCCGGCTGCACCCGCAGGCAAACGGAGCGGGCAAGTCCCAACGCGGCCTCGTTCGGCGATGAAGACCCGTCGGGAGATGTCGCGAACTACGTCGCGCGGCTGTCGGAGGACGAGCGATGCCTGATCGACGCACTGTCCGTGCTCCTGGCCCTGACGTTCACACCTGGCGAACCCGATCTCGAGCAATTGGAGCTCGACCTGTTCGACGCACCGGGGACCGACGAGCGGAAGCCTCTTCTGGGACGCGTCTTCGTGGGAGTGAGCGTCAGCGACGGCGTGGACGACGGGATACGAAATGCCCTAATAGACGTCACCAACACGCTGGTGCCGTTCCTAGAAGTGGACGTCCCCCAGAAGACGCCGCGGCGCTCCGACGCCGAACTTCGGCGGAAGACGATCGAACGTATCGAGGCAGCCGACCTCGTTGTCGCCATCGATGTTCACGACGCACCCGGTGTCGCCACCAATATCACTACGGCCTTGGCACTCGTCAAGCCAGTGATCCGGCTCTCTCCCAGGAAGGAACGAAGGGCGGGGTCGCGGCTCGTCAACTCCGGTGAGGCCACGGGTTTGCAGCACGATGCCTCCGTGGAGGTAGACGAGTTCGCGAGGGCGCTGCGTATCGGCATTGGCAAATTCGCTCCGCTGATTCTGGAGGGCGCTCTCCGGAGGGCGCGGCGGCCCATCCCAGATTCCTCCTGCTGGCTCGTACGCTCAACGAATGCCCTGGAATCATGGCAGGAGTGGATCCGGTATGGACTCGAGAGCTCAGCATTCCGCAGTGTTGTGACCCTTCGCCAGGCGACGGTCCTGGCTGGTCGCTCTGGGGTGCCGGTGCTCGACCTCGTCGCTGCCCTCCTAAGCGAAGCTGCGCCAGCCACGGGGCTTCTCGGCAGCCAGCCTCCTGTCGAGAAGGACGATGAGATGGATCGGTTCGCGCCGAGCCGGGCCGAGCTGTCATCTCCGCAGCTCCACCACACGGAATTGGCCGAATTCGCGAGATTTGCTCGTTCCGACCAGGGAGCACGGCTCAAGAGTGCCGAACTCGCCACTCTGCTGCGCCACGCTATGGACACACGCTCGGCAGAAGCACGTCTTGCCGACTCCTCGCTGCGTCACCACTCCTGGGGAGCATTCCGTCCATGGAGCGAAGCCGCCAAGAAGCTTGGGTTTCCCACCGATGTCTGACGAACGCATGGATCAGGTCGCAGAGTATCTGCATGCAGAGTTCGGGCTCAGCGTGCCACTCGACTTGGCTCTGCTGTCAGAGAAGGTCGGCATTGGAGTCGTGCGTGAGATGGAGATCCCCGAGCTCGGTCGCGTGAGCTACTCCTCGGCCACGCCGACAATCACTCTCCGCCGCTCTCTGTCGCTGCCGCGGAAGCGATTCACCTGGGCCCACGAGATCGGGCATGTCCTACTCGACGGCCCGTACGACGCGTATCGAAGCGGCTCCCACTCAGGCACCTTGGCTCAAGCGAAAGAACGCGATTGTGACCGGCTCGCAGCGGCGCTTCTGATGCCACGTCCGTGGGCCCTCAAGATGTTCTCGAAGAGGAGACTCACACTCAGCCGCCTTGAGGCTGCACGCAAGTCAGCCAACGTCTCGTGGACTGCCGCGTTCCGTCGCTCTAAGTCGCTCTTTCCTTCACAACAGGCGTTCATCTCGTTCAGGCGTGGTGCCTATTTGCAGTGTGTCGGACTCAACGGTGCGTACCATAGACCGGACGACTATGCGGTCACAGTCGGAAAGACGTGTGTCTGGGTCGAGCTAATCGTCGGCTCTAACTCGAAACTATTCCGCGCTGATCTACGCGGCGACCACCTACGAGGATGCGCCATTCTGGATCCAGTGCGGGAACGCGGTCCTCAGGCAGACCCTGAATGGATGATGCACCACCATCCCGCTACGGAGGCTCGAAGCTTCGGTTCGCGATCTCGGCGGCGTCATTGACAACGTCGGCGTGTGCCGCCAAGTCACGCTGAAGAGTGAGACTGCGCTGGAGTTCCAAGGCGATTTCGTCCGCGACCTCCAGGAACCGCTCCGCGAGATCCTTGTCCGGCCCTCCAGAACCATGCTCGAATAGGTCCTCGCTGAGGTCGGCATAGCGTTGTAAGACATCCGGAGGAAGTGCCCCCAAGTGTGATATTCCGGGCAGCTCCAGCAGGGAGACTTCGCTGAGTCCTGGATCTCCAAGAACCTTTGCGTTGGACATACATATTCCGACCGATCTCGTAAGGAGGTTGGTTCTTTCGTCCATCTCGCTCATCCTGGCCCGGTTCCCTTCCTGACTCGCGTCGGCCCGCCGAATCGCTGTCGCCTGCGAGCGATCCCAATCTCGAGCGGCACTGCTTCGTCGCATCGCGAGAGCAGCCAGGCCCCACCCAACAAGCGCGGTAAGGATCGGCAACGCTATCTGATAGGCAGTCAGCCATCCTGACTGTCCCTGGATGGTGACCTCCACAGTTGGAGGGGGGTCCTGGAGAATCATGCCGACGTCAGATCGATTGGCGACATCGCAGCAGACGGGCTGACGACCCACTCCACTTCCGAGATGCCGCACCCGTGGTCAGGCTGCGGGACTGCGAATGCCTTCGTGGGATCAAGCAGGGCGTCTGCGACCTGCATACACGGCTCGGGCGGCGGAGACTGGGGGCGCCGCATTCCTGAGGGGTAGTTCGCGGGGAGTCCAGCGCTGACTAGTGCCGCGGCGCTAGTCAGTTCCGGTCCAACTAGATCGACTTCTACTCGAACCGCAACGGGCCGCTGACCCGCGGCGATCAAGTCGTAGTATCCGAGTCCAAATTGGTGGAAGTAGCTGCGCAGCCGGATGTCAACTTGCTCAAGCGTCGGTACGAGATGCTCGACCGGTTGGGCGGCACTCCACCGATCGTCAGTCCCGTCGGGCTGCGTGCCGTCAAGTGCTACGTCAGCAAGCCGGACACCTGGCTCGCGACAGGTCCAGAGGTGGCCAGCAATCGTTGACTGCGGGATGGTCACGCCGACTCAGTCCTGAGCCAGGCGAGGCTGTAGCTCGAATCCTCGCCGATAGATGATCAGGGCCTCTTCGGAGCGCCCTGCTATCAACATCTCCCGCAATGAGTGGTCACCGAACGCCGGTGCCCGGATATCGAGGAGCGCCGCCGGCCCTCCCCGAATGAGACGCTCGGCAAGGAAGTCTGCAACCACCGCTGCCTGTTCGACCGCCACCCGCCTCGCCGCCGGCACAGCAGCACGCTCTTCCCACTTGGTCACTGCCTGCCGAGAGACACCGAACAGCTGCGCAAGCCCTGTGTCTGAGAGTTCGAACGTCCGCCGCACACGCTCAAGGGCGGGAAGCTCCAGCTGCTCGATCGCGATGAGACAGAGCCTCATGAACTCCGCCGGATCTCGTACGGCGGCAGTCATCGGGTCTCGAATAGGCGCGACAGGAGCTACCAGACCGGCTACCCCTGCGATCCGATCTCGTACCTCAGCGACGCATCCCGTCCACAGACCGTCGCGATATCCAAGCGCTGGGACCCACGAACCCGTCATCACGGCGGCAAGACTCTGGTGCACGGCTGTGTGGAACGCGGCGGAATTCCCCGCAGGGAGCAAGTGATCTTCTGAAAACCCATGAGCCTCAGACAGTACGGAATAGACGCCATCACACATTTCAACCCACGTACTCATCGCTTCTCGAACGGTCTCCGGATTCAGGTCTCTCGACAGCTGCTCGAAGACTGTCGTGTCAACGTCTGCCGAGAGGTACCGCACCGCGACTTTGACATTCTCCGTCCGGTGGTCCAAAAAGCCGTCGATCACGTTCCTAGTCATGAATCCACGATAGCGCAACCAAACCGCAACCGCAACCGGACCGCAACCTCGGAGTAGCCATGGCCTCGAGACCAAGGGTGGTCACGAATCACTCTCGTCCGCGTCCGAGCTGATAGAGGACTTCATGAGACCGGTCGCCCGCATCCTCGATACCCACTCCCCACCTCACAGACAGGCAGTACCGCTACCTCAGACGCTAGGACGGTGGGGGCCGCTAAGGCCGTCCGTAACTGAGATCGAGGTGGACGATGACGACATTCGCGCCGCGGGCGGTGAGCGCCGCCGCTTGGGTTTGAAGCTGCGCCGCAACCTCTGGGCGATCGAGTTTCTGGACCCTCGCCCGCCGGCGGTCGCTCGCGTCCTCCCAGCTGTCGAGGTTGGGCCATGCAACAACGTAGAGACCGTGGGTGGCGCTGACGTCGTGCATGTATTGGTCGACGAGTTGCGTCTCGGCTGCGACGAGAAGGTCCTTGTTCCATGCTCCCTTTACCTCGATTGGCAGCGACAGTCTGCCTTCCGACGGTTGTTCGAGGGGGACCGCGTCCACGAGTAGATCAGTTCGCTCGCCGATGCCGCTTGGCTTGTTTCGCCGAATCTGCACCTCCCGGTTGATGATTGCCCCGACTGATTCGAGGTCGCGGCTGAGCTCGTTTCGTAGGTAGTCGGAGATCTCGTCCTCAGACTTGGGTCGGCCGGCGTGTGTGTCCCACAGGTAGTGAGACGCGGGAGTCGCGCCGGTGAGCCGGTCCTGGATCCTGCCCAGAGCACTCGTGGTAGCCGCGGAGAGGGCGGGCGCATCGTTTACGAGAGTGTGCCGGCGGTTAGCAGCGAGTTGGAGCAGATGCGGGAGCGGAGTCGCAGTCCACTGCTCACGCCGCAACGCGGACTCAGCAATGGCGAGGACGCGGGCGAGCCATCGCTCTTCCGGTAGCGCGACTTGGATCACCCTGATTGCCGCGACGGCGTCAGGCGTTCCCGCATCTCGCAGCCGGGCCAGGATGCGGTCTCGAAACTCGCCGATTTCCTCTCGCGGCCCGACCACGTGCGCGTCGTCGAATTGTGGGTCCTTCTCGGCGGGGAATCTCTCCCTCAGCCACAAGTAGATATCAACCAAGAGCGGCGCTGGAAGATCGCCCAAACCCTTGTAGCCGCGGGCTATCTCTGTGCTGCCGAGAAGCTGAACGGTGCGGGCGAGATCCCGGTCCAATGCACCTTTGAGGGCATCCCAACTCTCCTCAAGGTCGTTGTCGAGCAATTGGCCGACCGCCAAGTCGAAACGACTCGCGTCGTCGGGGTTCTCGAGCCACTCGAGCAGCACTCCTCGAGTTCGTTCGAAGTCGTTGGACGTCAACAGGTTCATGAGCTCGGAACGCGACTCGTCACGAGCGCCGCGGACCAACTCAAGACAGCGCGAAGCGAGGACGTCGTCCCAAAGGTATGTGATCTCGTTCTCCAGCGACAGGCGTCGATCCTCCTCCACAGCGGCGACGAGCCGTACGAGAAGGGCCGACCGCATTGCGTCCTCGACCCCTTGGCCCGCGGAGTTGAGCAACTCACGCTTGTCGTCCCACTTCGCGCCATTCATGAACGCGGTCGGCTCGGTCGCCAGCGCGGGCACCCACTCGATCCATCTCTCTGTGGGAAGCCGGTCGAGACGTTCAGGCGCCTCCCTCAGAAGAATCAACATCGCCCGATAACCAGCCTCCGCTGGAAACGACCGGACTCCCGGCTTGTGGAGCCACTCGTCCGACCGGGAGGGATGAGAGAGAAGGAATTCCGCGGCAGCGTCGATGAAACAGGACCGGAGGTATGGGGAAAGGTCTTCCCAACGAGCCTTGCTCGTAACGTCCGGATTGAACTCATCGAGGAGGACGGTCCGCCCTGGTGGCGCCGAGAGGAGGCGGACTGCCCGCCAGAAGCCGCTCGCGTCGCCGTCGTTGAAGCGCTCGAGCAGTTGCTCGATCTGTTCATTGACCTCGTCGTATGGCGCTTCAATCACCCGCGGACCATCTTGATGCGCCGCCAGGCGTTGCCGCATCCATTCGGCTTCTGGCGAGTCGATCGCGACAGACTCGACCCACTCGTGGACCAGGTCCACGTACAGCGGGTGGTCCACCGGCATGTTGAGGACTAGGTCTCGATGCGCAGCGACACTCGCGTCGTACGTCCAACTAAAGAGTGAACGCACGGCGTCTCGCACCGTGTCGTCAGACTCGCAATACACGTCGGCGAGCCAGCCCAGATCCGATGACCGGACCACTCCCACCGGCGCAACGGCCTGCCGAGCGAGCCCGAAGAGCAACTGATCCGTCGGTTCAGCCTTGAGTATCGATTCCGCTACAGCGCGACGCATCGTCGTAGACGCGAGCGGATCCGGTTGGTCGTCGCGATAGTCGGGAAACAACAGGCCCTCGTGGTGTCCGACCCTGACGTTGACGACCTCGACGAATGCATGGACAGCGCCGTCATTATCGGGCTGAGCAGCTGCTAGTTCCAGTAGCCGATTTGCGACGCCTGCTAGGTCCGAGTCGACCAAGGGGGCGTCCAGATCAGCGAGCAGCCATCGAAGGCCATCGTCGACGTCGTCGGCACCGAGTCCGGCGCGGAGCCGGCCCATGAACATTGCATACGCACCGTGGAAGTTAGATGTCGAACTTCTGGATAGGACCGAGAAGGCCTCCGATGTCGAAATCGCGTGAGGCCACGAGGCGAGAAGCGCAACCCCTTTCAGTTCGTCGCGCGGGTCGCTACCTCGGCCCGAGCCGTTCAGTGCGAGTTCACGGAGCGCTGAGGTGCTCGCCGGATGCTCGAGCCCGGCGAGCGCGTACCCAGCGGCGACGCGATCTTCCAGGTCGGCCGCGACGTCGAGAGCGACAGATTCTAGTTCCTCACGGAGCTCAAGCGCCGCGCACGCATTGGCAAGGCGCAGAGCGAGTGTTCGTTTCGCCGGGTCGGAGTCACGGAGCCGGGGACGCAGCTGTTCCGCGATGTCCCCGTGCCAGAGGGTCGCGTAGGATTGCCGACCCGGAGCCAGGCTCTCGGCGACGGCGAAGAGTCCATCCACGACCGCTGCGCGGAGGTCATCGCCGGGCAATTCAACCTCACCCTGAAACCCTGCCGGATCCGTTCTGGCGAGAAACGCGAATCGCTCGGGGGCGAGCGCGACGGCCCAGGCCGCGGATAGGCGAGTCTGTGGCCAGCACCGGCCGCCAGGATCGAGGAAGAGGGGTACTACTTGTTGAGCGGAAAGGTCGTTCGCGACGATCCACTCGGCAGCAAGAAAGTCGGCGAACGTGGCGTGGGCCCACCCAAGTCGGTCCGCGCCACGGCTAGAGAACAGGGCCGATCGCAAGGCGTCCCGCACAGCATGCGCTGCAACGGCGATTGTCGTCTGCCCCGTCGGCTCCGCCAACCCTGCCAGATCCTCGATGGTGACATCGTCGGACGCGGCATGAACTTCTGCGCCGAGCCAGACGGCGGAATGGCCGCCGAAGACCGTCGCTGCAGCTACTCGGCGCGTGATCGCTAGTCGTGCGGCTGCGGATGCGTCCGCCAACCCAGCGTCACGCCGCCCTTCGTTCTGCTCCTCGCACAGCGCCTGGATCCCCGCGGAATAGAGAGGGGCACCTTCGGCTGGCAAGGTGCCCGTGTCACCGAACGCTCGCGCCAGAAACTGGAGTGTCAGCGGCCGGGCGGCGAGAGGCCCTGCGCCAGCCCGCACGACTTCATCGATGAAGTCGGAGGGTTCACACCAGCCACGGGCGATTTGCACTGCGTCCGAACGCCGGAGAGGAAGGAGTTCGATTGCGAGAGGTTGACGAAAGATCTCCCCTAGCGCGCGCTCGAGACCGGTTGGCCAGTCGGCAGTCCGGCACAAGATGCGAAGGTACAGACGCTGAGCCGGCAGCCCACGGAGGCGAGCAGCGATGATGGATCCCACTTGCGGGATGCGAGCCTGCGCCTCATCGAGGGAATCGAGGACAAGGCAAATCTCGCTCTCGCCCCCGGCCCATTCCGCGAGTCGCGGGTCTTCAAAGAGGTCGCGCACTAGACGATCTTCAGACCCGTACTCGGCAAGGTCGACTGGGATGGTCGCCACGCCGGCCGGCGCCAGAGAGGCGCTATCGGCAGCAGCCTTCGACTTTCCCGTTCCAGGCTCGCCGAGCATCACGAGACACTGTTCCTGGGCGAACTCGGCCGTGCGGCGGACGTTGGCTGGTTGAGAGTAGCTGATGTCAGGATCGCGTAGGAAGCCGTCGCCAGCCAGGTGGTATGCGTCCTCGCGTGGGCACCAGAAGCGCTCCACTCTCACCCCTAGCTCCCTTCGAATCCCTGTGTCCAGGGAGAGCGTACCCCCACCCCCCGGGCGGTGTTCGTGTCCCGGCGACAACGCGCCGTGGTATCTCGGCGCCGAGCTACTTCTGGCGAGCCAGGACGGCTCGCGGCCACGTCAAGTCGCACGGCAGCGGTCTGCACAGGAGGTCCGCCAGGGCAGTATATGAGCGATACCGGCGACCTGGTTGCTCAACATTCCACCGCTTCGGATTGGCCGCTATGCCCATCATTGGCAGTCAGGTCGCCAATCCATTGTCGCGTTCGGTGTGGAGGCCCACGGAGACGGGTTCGGGTAGGCCGCTCGCCGTTGGCTGCTCGATCAACAGAATCGGATGCCGCTCGATCGACGCCCGTGGCACGCTGACTGCATGGGAACGACTGCTCTCGAGGAAGCGGCGCGTCAAGTGTGCGATGTCTTGAACCCGACCCTGACTCGATATGGATTCGCGGGCGGGCAGGTAGGTTTCGCGACGGACTCCTTCAGCGTGCTGTTCTGCGCGGCATACGACGACTACGTCGACGTGTTCCCCGACCTTGACGATGCCGGCTACTACGCCGCCGGCAATGGTGCCTGCATCGACCTCCATGTCAACGGCACCGCAACCGGAGAGCTGAGCGACACAGATCTCGAAGGGACACCGCTGGCGACAGTGCTTCGAACGGCCGGATTCCCCGAACTTGCAGAAGCAGTGGAACGCCTCCACGAACTCCCGCCACTCGACGCGCTCGCGACAATTGCCACCGCGACCTCCGCGCTGTTCACGCAGCGATAGCCGCAGCGCCGTGCGGTGGCGCGACCGCACTTGGAGGTGCCGCTTGCGGCACCTCCAAGTGTGTCTCACGCGTCAGTCGCGCCGCGGCCGCGCTAAATGTCCCGCTGACGCGAACCTCGGAGACGGCACTGACGCGCCCGCGGCGCGGGTCTATCCCCAGTCGCATTCCGTCTGTGCGTGCTCCCGGAGGTAGGCCAGCGTCGTGCCGTCGTCAGCGGTGACGACGCCGTCAAGGCCTGACCAGGAAAGCGTGCCGGCGACGACGCCGCTCCAGCTCGCAGGAAGGGTGCCGACGCTGCTCCAGATGTAGCCGTCGCTCTCCGGGATCACGTGATGCCCGCAGGGATGGGCGCGGAGGTCGTCCAGGACGATCGTGACCGAGCGCTCGCCTTCATGGACGAACGGAGGCTCTGCCGCGGCGCATCCGGCTCCGAGTAGCGCCACGGCCGCGAGCGCGGCGAGTGCGCGGCCTAAGTTATCCACAGGCCTCCTGTCGGCCGCGGCGACCGCCGGGTTGAGCGACGCGGCTGACGCGGCGCGTCACTCGGAATCTCGGCCATGGGACATGAAAGACAACATGGCCGTCAACATGGCTGCCGCGCCATGTTCACGACGACTTCCATGGGAACAACCGACTCGACCGGTGCGGTGAGCGCTCGCGACAGCGCAATGCGGGGCAGCTCGCGGCCGGAAGACGCCCGAGGTCAGTGGCCGCGAGCCGGTTCCACCCTCACGACGCCTCGACCTGCCGGCACTCTCCGTCGTAGTTCAACACCGGCTGGTCCGCGATCAGGAATTCTGGCGGCTGCCGAAAGTGGATGGACTCGCATTCATGCCGAACCCAACGCCACACTCCTTCGCTCGTCCCGCGGTTGTTGGCGGGGGGCCGTTGTTCAACGAGCACTTCGTAGGTCCCATCGCCAAGGACGCGGAAGTTTCGGACTGCTGACTCGCCCTCGTCACCGAACTGGAATACCGCAAGCTCAGCAGCGTTGCCGCGGTCGTAGGCCTCGCGGAAGCACTGCCGTGATGCCGACGCTGCCTCATCGTCGGGACCGCTGAGATCGACGAACCCGCAGTCGGGTACTGCGGGCCGGTCTCGGTAGAAGGCCGGCCGGACGGGGTCCAGGCCTTCGGTGATGGCGAGAACATCGCCGGTCGCCGCGTCGACAAGCTCCGCCGAGTCGATTGCAGCCGCGCCAACGACACCGAGAACGTGGGTGTAGCCGACGTCGAAACAACTCCCGCTTCGGTCGCCGGCGAGCACCTCGGTGGCCGAGATCGTCCATTGACCATCAACGGTTGACGCGGTTGCGCGGTATGCGCCGTGACACGAGGCGTAGCCCCAGCGGTAGCCGGTGACCGTCACGACGATCGTTCCATCGTCGGCGCGGTAGGCGGCATCGATTTCGATCTCGTTCTCGATCGGGCCCTTCGTCCGTTCGAGCAGATGGTCAAGGCTTCCCGCATGAGACCAGATGACCGGTTCCGCGAGTAGCGAGTTCGATGCGCCGTCGCAGCCTGCCCAGAAGCCCTCTAGGAACAGTCCCCATCCACCCGGCCACGGCCCGGCATCGAGAAACAGAACGACGTCGAGACCCGGAGAGAAGTGCTCCTCGATCGAAGCGAACGGGACCGATGCAGGCGCGAACTCGACCGAGAACTCGATGTCCCGGCCGACGTCCAAGGCCCCTCTTTCGACTCCGTCGACCCGGGCGGCAAACACCGCGAATGAACTCGAACGGCCGGATTCGGCCTCCTCGCGAACGCCGACGAGCGTTGCTCGGATCACGGCGGAGGCTGACTCCAAGAGATGCTCGGGCGACTTCGAGGGGTCGTAGTCGTATGGGATACCGAGGTTGCTCATGCGCGTTTCGAAGCGGTCGACAGCAACGCAGTCTGCGCCGGCTGGGGCAGACGGAATCAGCGATGGATCACCCGGCTCACTTGCGGATATCGAGCGGAGAATCGAGCGCGCAGTCGCCGTATCGAGGCCGACGCCGATCGATACCAAGACTCGTCGGCCGCCATCGCTTACGAGGACATGCAGTGGGTCGGCGATCTGGCCGAGATTCATCTCAATGACCGCAACGTCCAGTCCATCGACGGTCCCGCTCACGGTCGTGACCGATCGAAGATCTATCGAGGGCTCGAGTTCTCGAGCCCATACGCCGAGTCCGGGCCGAAGATTGTGCTCGCCGAGCCTTGGACAACTCGGCGCGTACGGCGACACCCCAAGCGCCACCTCGCCCGACCCGAACCACGCACCGCCGCAGCTCCCCGGGTTGAGGTGCCCGGTAACGGACGTGCTGCCATCGTCTCGGGTCTCGGTGCTGAAGCTGGCTGGCAAGTCGACGACCGGCCACGCGGAGGGTACGAGAAACTCAACACCGCTGTAGTCGACGCGCTGCCATTCGACGGTGTCGACCTCGGGCCCCTGTTGGAGAACTCGGACTCGGCCGGAATCGGTGAGCGTGGCAGCAATCTGTTGGGCTTCAGGGCCGGAGGCTGTGAAGTCGCCCGCCTCATCGATGCGTACCTTCGAGCGCGGCAACGCGTCCGGCGGTTCACAGCTTGGTTCCACACCGTCGACCAGAACGAACCCCTCCGCCGTCGGGCACGCCGGCCCGGCAGGTGTGGCCCAGCCGGCAGGAACGCTGAACCGATGTGAGCCATGCTCGAGCGTCTGCCACCCGTCAGGGACGGCCGGGTCGGGTGCCTCGGGCCCTGGATGGAGCCAGTCCCAGGGGTCGTCATGACCGGGGAGCGTGATCGGATCGTCGTTGCCGACTTCGGTTTGGGGATCGTCACCACCCAGGCGCTCGATCGCGACCACCACCGTGCCCGCGATAGCGAGGACTGCAGCAGCCAGGGCGACCCGGCGTGCCCCCGGGCGGTGGCGAGAGCGCCGCCCCACTACCTCCTGGAGATCAACAGCGGACGTACCGCCCTCGACGTGCTGGCGTAGCCGGTCCCCGAGCTCACTCATTGCCGGCCTCGCCTGTTCTCACACCGAGCGAGGCGCGCAGTTTTGCCAACCCTCGTTCGAAGTAGACCTGCACTGATGAGCGGGCGACCCCGACTGTCTCGGCGACCTCGCGGTAGGTCCACCCATACCCCTCGATCAGGACGACCGCCGCGCGTTCGCGCTCGGTCAGCCGATTCAGCGCTTCGGGCAAGCCCGGCTCGTGCCACGGCTCATCCGATCCGGGCGTCGTTGGGAAGACCGGCGCCCGACGGCGCCGCCGGGACTTCGACTGACCCACCCGGTAGAGATACCCGACAGGGTTTGTCATGTTCTTGACCCTTGGCCAATGCTGCCATGCGTAGGTAAGAGCCTCCGCGGCCGCTTCACGTCCGCGATCGGGACCGTACGCGGCAACGAGCGCCCGCCGAAGCCGTGGCTCGGCGTCTCCGAAGAAGTCCGTGAAGTCGTCATCGCTCATCCTTGGCGGCCGCTTTCGTCTCCACTCACTGAAACCACCGAGTCCCCAACCTGTACGACACAGACCGCTTGAATTGTTCGAAGGATCGCCGAGTCGCAGACGTCACGCGGCCTACCCGGCCCCGTCCGCCTCCCCGGCCGATGAGTCGGTCACCGCATAGTCGAGCAGAGACGCCACCTCCTCGGCGGCGTCGCGATCCAATGCTGGTGCGACGTGCGAGTAGAGGTCGAGCGTCACCCCGACCGTCGCGTGGCCGAGCCGTTCGGACATCACTTTCGGATGCACGCCGGCGCGGAGGCCGAGAGTGGCGTAGGTGTGACGCAGGTCGTGCAACCGGATCCGGGGAAGCTCGCAGCGGTCGGCGAGGCGACGGAAGGTCTTGCTCAGCTGATCGGGGTGTAGGGGTCGTCCGTCGTCGAGTGTGAACACGTGACCCTCCCCTGCCCAGACCGAGCCCAGTTCGAGACGCGCTTTCGTCTGCGCGGCCTTGTGAGCCCGGAGCACGCCGATGGTCGCTTTGTCGAGCGATACCCGCCGCCGACTCTTCGGGGTCTTCGTTGTTCCATCGATCACGACCGGACCGGCCGTCGTTCGCGTCGTCACCACGAACAGCTCGCCGGTCTCGAGGTCGACGTTGTCCCAACGCAGCCCGCACACCTCGCCGCGGCGGAGGCCGGTTGTGGCGAAGAGCACCATCGCCGCGTAGAGGGGATCATCAGCGGCCGACCGTAGGAACGAACTCAGCTCATCGGGCGTCCACGTCGGTCGCTCCTTCTTCTCGTCGGACGGCGCCTTCGCGGCTGCTGCGGCGTTTCGATTCACGAGGCCAAGGCGCTCGGCATCGCCCAGGGCCCGGCGCAGAACGCCG
>BQJV01000005.1 GCA_021604885.1 Acidimicrobiales bacterium | reverse complement strand
CCATCGAGATCGACGGGTACACACTCGAGAACCCCAACGTCTCCGAGTTCGGCAACGCGACGGTGAAGTACCTCGAGGACACCCCCTCCGGGCCCGTGGCGCTGTCCGCCCTCGTCACCTTCCAGGCGTGCGATCCGTTTGTCTGCTCGGACCTCTCCGCCGAGATCGACGAGCAGCGACGCGAGAACGCCCGCAGTCTCCTGTCGCTCGTCCACATCGAGAACCCGGATCTCGTCGAGGAGATCGGCCCGGTCGAGCTCGCCGGCCGGACCGCCCTGGTCATCTACTTCCGTAGCTTCGTCGACGACGGCGGCAGTAAGTCCACGACCAATTCGTACCGGGCCTTCACCCACGACGGCGCGAACCTGATCACCGTGCAGGTCGGCCCCGACTTCGCGTCCGGCGGCCTCGCGGACAGTGCGGAGGAGCTCGAGGAACGCATGGACGCCGCGTCCGGCGCCGCGGTCGCCGAGGACATCCTCACTGCCTTCTCCGCCGAACTCGACTGAGGGAACCCGCCAGGGCGGTCGGCGCGCATCGGGAGAGGGAACGAAGCCGACGCTTTCTTGACCCCTGTCGCCGCGCTGAGACTCGACCCCGCTTTCCATCGACGACGCCGTTGCCGCCGAATGGGCGCGCCACCTCGACAAGAGCTTGACAAGCCTGCACGCTCGCCTCATGATCCGAACTATGTCAGGCGTTCCGAACATTGACAGGCAGGCAGCCCGCAGGACGAAAACCTCGGAGGAGATCGTCGCTGCGGCCTGGGTCCTCGCCCGCGAGGAGGGCCTGACCGGGATCGCGATGCGCGACCTCGGGGCTCGGGTCGGCATGCGGGCGCAGTCGCTCTACTCCTACTTCTCCTCGAAGCACGAGATCTACGACGCGATGTTCCTCGATGGCTACCTCGCCTTCGCTGACATGGTCGAGACCGGCGCTGCCGCGGCCGTCGACAGCGACCCCGAGACGATCCTGAAGCGCGCCGCCCGCGAGTTCGTCACGTTCTGCACGAGCGACCCCGCCCGCTACCAGTTGCTCTTCCACCGCGCCGTGCCGGGTTTCGAACCGTCGCCCGCGAGTTGGAACGTCGCCCTCGCGGCCTACGAGCGAAGCCGGGAGAGCCTGTCCGCCGCCGGCATCACCGACCAGGCGTCCTTCGACATCTGGACCGCGCTGGTCACGGGTCTGGCCGGCCAGCAGATCGCCAACGACCCGGGCGGCGATCGGTGGGAGCGACTGGTCGACCGGTCCGTCGACATGTTCCGGGCGCACATCCGAGAGAACGCACGTTCAGAAAGCGAGCACGCATGAGCACGACCGACACCATCGACGTCTCTCGTATCGAGACGTTCGAACACGCCGAGGCGATGGATCTCCAAGCGGCCGAACTGACCCGAGCGCTCGACCTGTTGCGCGGGCTCGAACCCGAGCAGTGGACCGCGCAGACCAACTGTCCCGACTGGGATGTGCGCCGCATGTGGCTCCACGTGCTCGGCGCCTGCGAGGCCGGCGCGTCGATGCGGGAGAACATGCATCAGATGCGTCTCGGCCGGAAGCGCCGCAAGGACTTCGGCGTGTCGCTCGAAGAAGGCCTGTCGGCCACCCAGGTCGCCGAACGCGAACATCTCTCGCCGCCCGAGCTGGTCGACCAGCTCCAACGGATCGCGCCGAAGACGGTCAAGGGCCGTCGGCGCACGCCGCGGCCCATGCGGGCGGCGAAGATCGCCATCGACGCGCCGGTCGTCGAGAAGTGGTCGCTCGGGTACCTGATCGACATCATCTACCTCCGCGACGCCTGGATGCACCGCGTCGACACCGCGCAGGCCGTCGGCGCCGACCTCGTGCTCACAGCTGACCACGACGGACGAATCGTGGCCGACGTGGTGGCCGAGTGGTCCCGCCGGCACGGCGAGCCGTTCGAGCTGGAGCTCACCGGTGATGCGGGCGGCGTGTACAGCGCCGGCTCCGGGGGCGAGAAGATCACGCTCGACGCGGTCGAGTTCTGCTCACTCCTCGCGGGACGCGGGGACGCCACCGGCCTGCTCGGCACGATCGTTCCGTTCTGATCGGATCGGCGGGCGCCGCGTGACGCGCGCTTCGCCGGTGAGCTACCTGCCTATGAGGTCGAGCGGCAGGTACGCCTCACGGCTGCGGGTCCAGGGCTGTCCTGATTCGGGGTCGTAGTCCGGCGGAAGCTCGACGCCCTCGGGGACCGCAGCATCGAGCCCCGCGCTCCGGGCGGTCGCGACGCAGCGCCACGCATGGTCGGCGTGGCCGAGGACACCGGCCCGTCCGGGCTCGCGCCCCGACTCGGCCAGCAGCCGCAGTCCCTTCTCGATGACGCCCATCGTGCTCAGGTAGACGACCGACCCGTCGTCGTCGTGGTCGGGCTCGACGGAGATCACCTCGTCCACGCCGAGCTCCGTGAGCACCCGGGCGACCTCCCACTGGGCGACGATCGGCAGCGGCCGTCGGCTCGCGAACGCGGCGGCCTCGCGGGCCAGCGCCTCGTTCACCGGCCCGGGCCGCAGCGCGCTCATCGGTGGGATCGCTCCATCGGCCGCCGGCTCGGCACCCGCCGCGAAGCGATACCCGAAGGCCAGCACCCACAGCGAGTCGACGGCGTCATCCGGGATCCGCGGCGGCGAGAACGACAACAACGGCGTGCCCTCGAAGTCGTCGCCGGCCCGGTCCCCCAACCCGTCGACCACGTCGTCAGCGAGCGCTACGACGACCGCGGCCGCGGCGTCCACGTCGCCGAGTTCCAGCCCGAGCCGATGTCGCAGTGCCTCGCGTCGCGCGCCAGTTCCAGGCATTCTTCCAACGTAGTGGCGAGGCCCGCGGCTCGTGACTGCCTGCTCACCCGGGGGCGAACTTCTCGAGCGCCGCGGCGAGCTCAGGATGGGACTGCGCGTGAGCCTCCAGCGTCGTCCCGGCGACGGCCGCGTCCCAGGACTGGCGGATCGCAGCTACTCCGGCGGCTGCACCGCCAGGGTGGCCGTGAATTCCGCCACCGCCCAGGTACATGAGATCGAGTGTCCGGCCGGTGCGCTCGTAGGTTTCGACTGCTTGGCCGCCCCACTGACCGGAGCACACGACGGGGAGCGGACAGTCCTCGTCGGAGAAGACGGGCGTCCTGCAGTCCGCGAAGGACCGCACGAAACTGTCGTCCGGCTCCCAGTATTTCGCCCCGATGCCGTTGATCTGGAACTGGTCGACGCCGAGTAGTCGCCAGAGCTTCTGGTACGGCCGGAAGTCCATGCCGAGACCCGGATGGCGGGTGAGGATGTCCCATCCGTTGCGGTGGGCGTGCAGGCACAGATTCGAACGCCGGCGCAGGTAGGTCATCGCGCCGTAGCCGAGGGAGTTGATGCTGATCACCGCAGCGTTGCCTCCGGCATCGAGCACCATGTCGTGGTTGCGCATCAGGGTGTCGGGGTCGTCGGCGGTGATCCCGAACGCATACATCACCTTCTTCCCCGTCTGCTGTTCGAACTCATGGATCACCGGCATCACCGCGGCGATTCGTTGCTCCAGGGGCGAGTAGCTCGGGTTCGTGAGCTTCTCATCGTCCTTGATGAAGTCGACGCCGGCCTCGCAGAGCTCTCGCACCATCCGTGCGGTCTCGTCGGGCTTCAGGCCGAGCGCCGGCTTGATGATGGAGCCGATCATCGGGCCTCGCTGGACCCCCATCATGCGCCGCGAACCAGCGATGCCGAATTGGGGGCCGGGGTGGACAGCCCACTCCTCGGGAAGGTCGATGTCCATGACCCGAATGCCCGAAATGCCCCTGATGGCATAGACGCCGCCGACCGCAATCGTCATGAGAGCTGACACATCCGTTCCGATCGCCTCGAGTGGGTAGGCGATGGTTGCCTCGGCGCGCCGGTAGGGCCCGGCACCCCCAGGGTCGGGAATCGACGGTGTCGCGACATTCTCGAGCGGGGTGGCCGCAACGACGCGGGCCGCGCAGCGGGCTCGGACCTCGGTGGTCTCACCGGGGACGTCGGTGAACGTGCCGGTCGACTGATCCGACGCGATCTTCAGCGCGATCTGTTCGGGGTCCCCCGACGTCTCGATGCGATACGTGACGCGGATCTCCGACCCGGTCACTCCTTCACGTACTTCGACTCGACCTTGGTCATCGCATCGACGTTAGGGGCTGACCGTCCCTGGGCGTCGAAGGTCTGCGAGAGGAAGGAATCGGCGATCGCCTTCGCGAGCTCCGGCCCGACGACGCGAGCGCCCATGGTGATGATGTGTGCGTCGTTCGACAGCGCGGCCCGCTCGGCCGAGTAGGTGTCATGGGTCAGCGCGGCGCGGATGCCCGGCACCTTGTTGGCCGTGATACAGACGCCGATACCGGTTCCGCACACCAGGATGCCCTTGTCGTAGGTGCCGTCCTTGATCTGATTGACGACCCGGTCGGTCAGATGGGCGTAGAGCTTCTCGTCATCGGTCCGCGGTTCGCTGAGATCGTCGACGGTGTGACGATCCTTCAGGTGCGCCACGAGGGCGCGCGCGAGTTCCACCCCGGCACTGTCACCGGCGACGGCGATTCTCATGAACGGACCTCCTGGTCGGTGTGACCCGGGTTCACGGCCGCCGCGAGCTCCAGGATCTCGAGATAATCCGAGGGCGCCCACGCAGCACGGCCCACGAACAGGCCGTCGATGTGAGGTTGGGCGAGGAGTTCGACGGCGTTGGCCGGGTTGACGCTTCCGCCGTAGAGCACGGGCGGCTCGGCCGGCAGCACCCTTGCGGCGACCTGCTTGATGAGCGCGTGTTGACGGTCCGCGTAGTCGCTGGGGGCGGGCGTGCCGCCCTCACCGATGGCCCAGACCGGTTCGTAGGCGAACCGGATCCGACCGGCCCGCTGTTCCTCATCGAGCGACGAGAGCGCAGCGTCGACCTGGGCCGTGAGGACCTCGTCGGCCCGCCCGGCTTCGCGTTGTCGAAGCGTCTCGCCGACACAGATCAGAGGGACGAGACCGTGACGCACCGCGGCTGCGGTCTTCAGCCCCACGGTGTGATCGGACTCGCCGAAGTGTTCACGTCGTTCACTGTGGCCGAGCTCGACCAGGTCGAGACCGCAGTCCTTCAGCATGATCGGCGACACTTCGCCGGTCCACGCGCCGGCATCGGCCCAGTGCATGTTCTGGGCCCCGACCTCGATACGCGTCGACGCCAGGATCTCCGCCGTCTCCCGCGCGGTGGTGAACGAGGGGATGACGAATGGCTGGACGCTCTCGTCGAGCCGGTTCACCGGGTCGACGATCGCCCGAGCGAATGCCACGGCCTCGGCCAGCGTCTTGTTCATCTTCCAGCTCGTGCCGACCCAGACCGTCACGGCTGACTCGGTTCGTCGACGACGACCAGCCGGGCGCCCGCGTCGCTGAGCTCTGTCCGGTGTGCGGCGGCCGGAGATCGTCCGGTGAGGACCGAGTCGAACGTCGCCAGTTCGGCCATGAAGTGCAGCGCGGAGCGGCCGAACTTGGTGTGGTCGGTGAGCAGAACTCGCTGGTCCGATGCCTCGATCATCAGCCGCTTCGTCTTGACGACCTCCTGATCCTGATGGAACGCGGACGCCCCGTGAATCGCGGACGTCGAGAGGAATGCGATGTCGGCGCGCATCGAGCGCAACGCCTCTTCGCACGTGATGCCGAAGAAGCCGTGGAACCGACTGCTGTACCGACCCCCGAGCGCGATGAGTTCGATGCCGGCCTCCGTGGGGAGTTCGGACATCAGCGTCATGTTGTTGGTGATGACGGTCAAGGGTCGACGCTCGGCCAGATGCGGCACGAGGCACGAGGCGGTCGAACTGTCGTCGACAATGACGGTCTGCCCGGATTCGATGAGCGCCGCGGCCGCGGCGGCGACTCGGCGCTTCTCCTCGACGGCGAGGGTCCGGCGATACCGATAGTCGCTCTCGAACTGCGCACTCGACTGGATCGATGCCCCGCCGCGAACCTTCCGGAGCAGGCCGCCACCCTCGAGCTCGTCAAGATCGCGATGGATGGTCATCTTGGACACACCGAAGCGGGTCGCAAGATCGTCGACCGTCGCGTCGCCGTCTCGAAGCAGCGCGTCCATGATTGCTTGTCGTCGCTCATGCAGCTTCAACGGCCACGCCTCTCCTTGCCGGCTCTTCGCTCAGGTTGCAACAGTACTCATGTCGAATGCAACACAATCGGTGTGATTTTGAGTTATTTTGGTGAGATATTGGACGCACTGAAGGACGAGCGACGAACAATTCGCAGGACGAAGGGCGAGACCACGTGTTCGGAGAACTTCCCGGGACGGGCTTTGAGACCCTCGATCCGCGCTTCTCGACCCTCTTCGCTCCCCATATCCGGGTTGAACGTCTCTGGACGGGTGCCCGCTGGTGCGAGGGGCCGGCCTGGTTCGCCGCCGGGCGCTACCTCGTGTGGTCCGACATCCCGAATGACCGCCTCATGCGTTGGGACGAAACCGACGGCTCCGTCTCGGAGTTCCGAGCGCCGTCACACAACGCCAACGGCAACACTGTCGACCTGCAGGGCCGTCTCGTCACCTGCGAACAACTCACCCGCCGAGTCACGCGAACCGAACACGACGGCACGATCAGTGTGCTCGCCGACCAGGTCGACGGCCGACGACTCAACTCCCCCAACGACGTCGTCGTCGGCTCCGACGGGTCGGTCTGGTTCAGCGATCCGTTCTACGGAATCGTCACCGACTACGAAGGCGAGGTCGCTGACCCCGAGATCAACGGTTGTCACGTCTACCGAATCGCCCCGACGACGGGTGTCGTGACCCAGGTCACCGACGACATGATGCAGCCCAACGGGCTGGCGTTCGGTCGCGATGAGTCGACGCTCTACGTCTCCGACACCGGTGCAACCCATACCGCCGGCGGACCGGCCCACATCCGGCGCTTCTCGGTGCACGAAGACGGCTCCTTGCAGGGGGGAGAGGTCTTCGCGACGTGCACACAGGGCATCCACGACGGTTTCCGGGTCGACACCGACGGCCGGGTCTGGGCCAGCGCGGCCGATGGCGTCCATTGCTACGACGCCGACGGCACGCTCATCGGCAAAGTCCGGATCCCCGAAATCGTCGGGAACCTGGCCTTCGGCGGGCGACACCGGAACCGCCTGTTCATCTGCGCCACGAGTTCGCTCTACTCGGTCTACGTGTTCGCCTCCGGCCTGGCGCCGACGACGGCGCGCGGCCGCTCGTGATGGGGCTCGAGATCGGGCGAGTCGGGCCGGTACCTCTCCGCCGGTCCGGCTCGTCGACTAGTTGCGAACCACCCGGATCAACCGCTGCCCGGCCGTGACCATGTGCGCATCCATCGCCTTGCCGGCCGCATCCTCATCGCCGGACTCGATCGCGGCCAACACTGCCTCGTGTTCCGCGAGCGCCAACTGAGCGTCCTCTTGGTCGCGCACGATGCGATCCGCCCACACCCGGAGGAGCGAGCGGACGCTCTGCAGGAGGTCGCGCAGCACCTGGTTGCCGCTCGCCTCTCCGAGCTCGCGATGGAAGTGGAAATCGGCTTCGACGAAACCCTCGAGGGCCGGGAGCTCGGCCCGCATGGTCTCGACACAGGATCGGAGGGTGTCCAGATTCTCAGGCGTCGCCTTGACGGCGGCGAGGCGAGCGGCCTGCACCTCCAAACCCTGACGAATCTCGATCAGGTCGTGGGTCCGGTCACCACCGAGCATGAGCCCCCAGCTCAGCGTCTCCGGCAGGAGCTCGGACGCCGTTCCGCGGAGATAGGTGCCGGATCCGGGGCGGACGGTCACGATTCCGAGGATGTCGAGGGCAGCAAGCGCCTCGCGCACGGCTGATCGACCCACGCCGAGCGTGGACGCGAGCTGACGTTCGGGCGGAAGTCGGGTGCCGGGCTCGATCTGGCCGCCCGTGAAGTGTGTGAGCAGGCGACGGGCAACGCTCACGGCCACGGTGTCCGTGGTCATGGAGCCACCGAGGGCCTCGATCAGCCCAGGAGATTCGTCCTTACCCGTCGTCGTCACGGGGCCGAGTGTAGCCAGCCGGGCAAGTGGTTGGCCAGGGGCGTGCCGTTGACATACCGGTGGACCGATAATCATAAATTGATCAACCGGTTGTCCAAAGTGAGGCCGTGGGCTACGGTTTGCGCCGAGGCCAGGGGGGCCTCCCACTTCGACGCCGGCAGGCGCGGGATTGTCGAGGTGGCCCCAGCCCGAAGGGTTGGAACGTTGAACATGGGAGAAGTACGTGACTAAGTCCACAACCACACCAGCGAAGACTGGTGCACGGTGGAGATGGCTCATCGCCGTCCTCGCCGTACTCGCGATCACTGCGGCTTCGTGCGGCGACGACGACGGCGACTCGACCGCCGACGAGCCGTCGAACGACCCCAGCGATGAACCGGGCGACGAGCCCTCCGACGAGCCGGCGGGTGACGAAGAGTTCGTCGTCGCGCTGAGCAACTCATTCATCGGCAACGACTGGCGCAAGACGATGGTCGAGTCCTTCGAGATCGCGGCCGAGGCTGCGGTGGCCTCCGGCGACATCACCGACTTCCGCGTCGAGATCACCGCCGAGAACACGGCGACCGCGCAGATCGCGTCGATCGAGAGCCTCATCCTCGCCGGCGTGGAGGCAATCGTCATCAACTCCGCGTCGCCCACGGCGCTGGACCCCGTCATTCAGCGGGCGTGCGACGAAGGCATCATCGTGGTGGTGTTCGACTCCCTCGCCGATGCCGAGTGTGCGACAAAGGTCTTCAACGACTTCGAGGACTGGGGACGCACCCAGGCCGAGCTCGTGCTCGAGGGCATCGGAGGCGAAGGCGACATCATCATGGTCGAGGGTGTGACCGGATCGGCACCGAACGACACCGTGCTGGCTGTCTGGGCCGAAGAGTTGGCCAAGTACCCCGACGTCAACGTCGTGGCCACGGTCATCGGCCAGAACGACGGCGCCCTGACCCAGCAAGCGCTCGTGCCCGTGTTGCCGAGCCTCGGCGACATCGACGGCGTGCTGCTCCAGGTCGGCGCCAACGGCGTGATCAACGCGTTCCAGGATGCGGGCCGCGACCTCCCGGTCGTCGACCTCGACACCCACGGCGGCACGCTGCGAATCTGGGACGAGCTCAACAAGAGTGTTGGCTTCGAGACGTCCGCTGTGCTCACGGATCCCGGCCAGGGATCGGCTGCCCTCTGGGTGGCCATCATGATCGGCCGTGGCGAGCAGGTCGACGGCCAGGACATCCCCGCTGAGGTCGTGCTGCCGCTCGTGGTCATTCCGCAGGAAGACCTCGAGGCCTGGATCGCCGTCACCCCGGACACCGCGATGGCCGGCTGGTCCTGGACCAAGGACCAGACGATCGCCGCGATTGCGTCGAACCTGGCCGGCGAAGAAGCTGTGGCTCCTCCCATCCCCACACCTTGATCGCCATGGATGCCTGCGGAAACCACAGATCATCGGTGACCAAGGGCATTCTGAGAAGGGTTCGCAATTGAGTCCATCGAATACGCCCGGGGAGGGAGTCCTCGTCAAGGAGGCTCCCTCCCCGGGTGCGACTTCCACGTCAGAGCCGCAGCCGGTGCTCGAGGTCCGAGACGTCGACAAGCGCTATGGGCACACCATCGCTGCCGACAAGGTCTCGCTGGAGATCTACCCGGGCGAGATGGTTTCCATCGCCGGGCACAACGGTGCGGGCAAGTCGACACTGGCCAAGATCATCGGCGGGATCGTCAATCGCGACGCCGGTGAGATCATCGTCAACGGCGAGTCGCTTCCGAACCCCAACACTGTTCGAGCGGCGCGCGCCAGTGGCGTTGCCCTCGCATTCCAGGAGATCACGTTGTTCCCTGATCTCCGCGTCTTCGAGCACGTCGGCGCGGCCGATCTGTCGGAGGTCGACTTCGGGTGGCGGCGTCGTGCTCAGCGAGACATCAAGCGCCAGCTCGACGCCATGTTCCCGACCCACGGCATCTCGCCACAGGCACTCGTCGCCTCGTTGTCGCTCGCTCAACGGCAGATGATGCAGATCGCGTTGTCGACGGTGCACCCGGACGGCATCCGACTGCTCATCCTGGACGAGCCCACCTCTGCGCTCTCCGACGACTTGGCCACCGACCTCTTCGCGTACCTGCGGCGCGAGCGAGACGAGAACGGCCTCAGCGTCGTTCTCGTCTCGCACAAGATCGCCGACAGCCTCAACCACAGCGATCGCACGGTCGTGATGCGCGACGGCGCCGTCGTCGTCGACCGACCGACCTCGGAGCTCACCGTCCGCCAGCTGATGACCGACATGGGCGCCCCGCCCGACGCGGAGACGCCCGAGGCCGGCGAGGCGACGGAGGCCACCGATGACTCCGACGACACGCGCGACGTTGTCGTCAGCGTCTCGGGCCTCTCGTGGCGCGGTCTCGCCGACGTCGCGTGCACGGTGCGCGCCGGCGAGACCGTCGGCCTGGCCGGTCTCGAATCGAACGGCCAACGGGATCTGTTGGAAGCGGTCTGGCGATCCCGCCGATTCCTCAAGCCCCGCCGCATTCGGTCCGCGGTGACGGTGGCCGGCTCGATCGCCTACGTCAGCGGCGACCGCCAGACGGAGGGCCTCTTTCCCCTGTGGTCGGTCGGACGGAACATGACGATCGGCACCCTCTCCACGCTCAGCCGCCTCGGCCTCGTCGTGCCGAAGAAGGAGTCGTACGAGACCTCGACGTGGATCGAACAGATCTCGATCAAAGCCACCGCGGTCGATTCCATCGGTTCCTTGAGCGGCGGGAATCAACAGAAGGTCCTGCTGGCTCGTGGCATGAGCCAGGCTCCGGACCTCCTCATACTCGACGACCCGTTCCGCGGAGTCGACATCACCACCAAGGCCGAGGCCTACCGGCAACTCCAGGACCTCGCAGACGGCGGCACGGCCATCCTTTGGTTCACCTCCGAGAATCGCGAACTGCTGGAGTGCGACCGGGTCTATGTGCTCCGCGAGGGCGAGGTCTCCGCTGAACTGAAGTCCGGCCAACTCACGACAGACCAGATCATTCTCGCCTCGTTCAGTGAAACCGATGACGGGGGCGCGACGTCATGACGGCAACCCGCATGCAGCCGACGGGGGGTCGTCTCGGCACGCTGACACGCGACATCCGTCGCGGGCTCCAGGGCATCGACCTCATCGGACCGACGCTGCCAATCGCAGCCATCGTCGGCATGTACGTCTGGCTCGGAACGCTCAACCCCAACGCCTTCAGTTATGTGGGCCTCGACCTCATTCTCGGCAGTGCCGTGCCGTTGGCGTTCGCTGCCGTTGCCCAGTCGTTCATCATCACCCTTGGCGACATCGACCTCGGAGTTGGCTACTTCGTCGGTCTGACCAATGCGATTGTCGCGATCATCCTGACCGACGACCCGTTGGTGGGGCTGCTCTGTCTCGTGGGCGTCGTGATCGTCTACGCGGCCCAGGGCGCGCTCATCTCGGCGAGAGGGCTCCACTCCATCACCTTCACGTTGGGGTCCTCGTTCGTCTGGCTGGGCATCGCCCGCTACATCGCGCCGACACCGAAGGCCAGCGCACCGGGTTGGCTCGGCACGTTCTTCTCGTTCCGCCCGCCGCTTCTCCCACTGCCCGTGTGGCTCATCCTCGCCGGAGCCGCGGGCGGCTATCTCGTCATGTTCCGTACTCGGGCCGGGCTGTTGGTTCGATCCGCCGGATCGAACCAGGAGGCGTTCGTCGCCAACGGCGGCTCGATCGTCAAGGCCCGCGCGTACGGCTACGGATTCGCGGGGCTCTTCGGGGTGCTCTCCGGGCTCGCCTTGACCGGCGTCACCCGTTCTGCCGACGTGACTGCCTCCGCCGACTACACCCTCCTCAGTGTCGCCGCGGTGATCCTCGGCGGCGCATCGTTCAGCGGCGGCAAGATCTCGATGTTCGGAGCCGTCGCCGGCGCCGTCGTGTTCTCGGCCATCAGCGCGCTGATGACGCAGCTGAACATCCAGTCGAGCCTGCAGGTCGGCGCCCGGGGGCTCGCGTTGGTGCTCGTCATCGCGGCGCGCCTCCTCCTCACGAACAGGCGCAGCGGATGAGCGCGACGCACCCCCGCGCGGGCGCATCCGCGGTCACGACCGACTGGCGCGGGCGCCTCGCCGCCGCGACCGAGAAGGCGCCGTGGATCTGGGCCGGTCTGGGTGCGACAGGGCTGTGGGTCGGTCTCGGCGTGGTCGCCGGTCGCGGCATGTTGGACACCATGGAAGCCACCCTGCAGGTGGGCTCGTTCCTGGTGCTCGTAGGCATCGGACAGTTGCTGGTGATCTCCACCGGCAACGGCAACATTGATCTGTCGATTCCCAGCGTGATGACGCTGAGCAGCCTCGTCGCTCTGTCCACCGCCGACGGGGCCGACGACCGGATCATCATCGGGCTCCTCGCAGGCCTCGGTGCCGGGCTCGCTGTCGGAATCGTCAACGTGTTCATCATCTTCGTGCTGCGGATTCCGCCCATCGTGGCGACGCTCGCATCCGGCCTCTTCGCGCAGAGCGCGATCCTGCGACGCGCCACCAGCAGCACCGTTGCTGCCCCGCCCCGCCTACGCGAGTTCGCGTCGGGGGACTTCGTCGGACTCCCCAAGATGGCTCTGCTGACGCTGGGCTTCTCCGTTCTCGCCGCCGTGGTGCTCCACCGCGGCGTCTTTGGCCGGCATGTCTTCGCCCTCGGCCAGAACAAGGCCGCGACCTCGCGAGCTGGTCTGCCGACGACTCGAACGGCCGCCATCTGCTTTCTGCTGTCGAGCCAGTTCGCCGCCCTGTCAGGGATCCTCCTGGCGTCCTACACCGGTCCCACGATCAGTCTGGGAACGCCCTACCTGCTCACGTCCATCGCCGTCGTGGTGTTGGGCGGATCGCTGATCTCCGGGGGCAGGTCGACGGTCGCCGGCCTCTGGACGGCGATGGTGATGCTCAACCTGATCGTGACGCTCGTGTTCGTCATGCAGTGGAACGTCGCGATCCGCGACATCTTCCAGGGTCTTGTGATCATGGGTGTCCTGACCGCTGCGGGAGGGAAGCAACGTGTCGCCTAGCGCCACCCCTCCCGTATTCTCCCACGGCACCACCGAGGTAGCGGTTCCTGCGCGGCGCGTCTCGGCGGGGCCACTCTCGGCGAACATCGACCGCGGCGCGCTGCGACACATCACGTTCGACGGGATCGAGGTCGTCCGTCAGATCGACTTCCCGATTCGCGATCACAACTGGGCGACGCTCGACCCGGTGGTGACCTCGGAACATCTCCACGAATCAGCCGCGGGATTCTCCTACGAGCGTCATCTCGAGGTTGAGGGCGGTGCACTGATCGTCCGGCTCCGATACGACGCGGGGTCCGACGGCGGCTTGTCCGCCCGAGCCGAGATCTCTGCCGAGCGCGACTTCCGGACCAACCGCACCAGTTTCACGGTCCTTCATCCGCCCGAACTCGCGATCGGCCGGTCCGTGCGCTCCACCGCGCCTGACGGCACGACGCAGGAGGTCGTGCTCTCCGAACACATTTCGCCGTCGCAACCGCTCAAGAACATCGCAGGCCTGGGCTTCACTTCGGGCGATCTGTGCGTCGACATCTCGTTCGACGGCGAGGTCTTCGAGATGGAGGATCAACGAAACTGGAGCGACGCATCCTTCAAGACCTATGGGAGGCCGCTCGGTGAGCCATTCCCGTATGTCCTGTCCGCCGGAACCGCACTCGAGCAAGCGGTACGCCTCACGATCCGTTCGACGGCGGCGGCGTGCTCGTCGACTCCGGGGACCAGCAACGACTCGACCACCTCCGCGGTTGCTGCCACGGTCGACGTGGGCGTCGAGTCGGTCGGCAGCCTCCCGAGCGTGCTACTCGGCGGCGAAGCGCACTGGCTGCCGTCGCCGGCCCAGGCCGCGCTTCTCGAACGTACGCGATTCGACGCGTTGCTCTTGCGGGTGACACCGCAGGAATGTGGACCGCTGCTGGCGGAGGCACGTCCGGCGCTCGACGCGTGTGACGGTTCCCTCAACCTGGAGATCGTGCTCGCCGATGACGAGCCGTTCGACGCGCAACTGCGAAGCGTGGCCGATGCCTGCATGGCGGCCGGCGCAGACCCGACGCACGTCATTGCCCTACCCCGTGCGTATCTCGCGTCTCACCAGCCCGAGGGGCCGTGGCCCACCGGGCCGGGGCCAGAGGTCGCGACTGCCGCGGCCCGTCGTGCCTTTCCCCACGCCCGCATTGGATCCGGCATGCTGACGAATTTCACCGAACTCAACCGTTGCCGCCACCCGGACGCCGACTCCGACTTCTTCACCCATGGCAATTCGGCGATCGTGCACGCCGCCGACGACCTGAGCGTGGTCGAGACGCTCGACACGCTTCCCGCGATCTTCGCCACGGCCAGGGCGATCCACGGCGCAAGGCCGTACCGACTCGGCCTCACCGCGATCGGGATGCGCACCAACCCGCACGGAGGGGAGGTCTCGGGCAATCCTCGGCAGAAGCGGATCACCATGGCGAAGTGGGATCCACGGGCCCGCGCTCTCTTCGGCGCAGGATGGGCGGTCGGCGCGCTGGCCGCCACCACAGGTTTCGACATCGAGGCCATCGCGCTCGCCGCGCCGATCGGCCCCTTCGGTGTTCTCTCGTCGCCCGGCCGCATCGAGCGGGCCTGGTACGACGACCATCCCGAGGCCGTCGTCCACCCCATCTTTCACGTACTCCGCGCCCTCGGCGCCCACACCGCTGATGTCAACGAGGTGCACGGCCTTCCCGATGGCGTGGTCGGGCTGGCGCTCTCACGCCCCGACGACCCGATCCGGGTGATCATCGCCAACCTGAGCCAATCCAGCCACCGGATACGGATCGAGACCGCGGTCCGGGCCACATCGCTCGACACCCGGGCGTTCGCCACCGCGGCGGGCGACCCCGACTGGGTCGAGACGAGTCTGGCGCCGCTCGCGCAGCCCGACCTCGTGCTGGCACGGACGGCAGTGCTCTTCCTCGACCTGGAGCGATCATGACTGCCGGAACGGATCGTCGCCTCGTCTCCTTCTACGCCGACGACTTCACCGGCGGCGCTTCCTCCATGGAGGTGCTGGCCGTAGCCGGAGTCGACACGGTGATGTTCCTCGAGGCACCCGACGAGCAACAGCTCGCACGGTTCCCCGATGTGCAGGCCATCGGTATCGCCGGGGTTGCACGGTCGCGTAGTCCGAAGTGGATGGCGGCGAATCTTCCGACGGCGTTCTCCACCCTGCGCACCTTCGGCGCACCGGTGATCCACTACAAGACCTGCTCGACGTTCGACTCGTCACCCGAGGTCGGATCCATCGGGGCCGCGATCGAGATCGGCAGAGCCGCACTCGGCCACGAGTGGACCGCGCTCGTCGTGGGAGCGCCGGCCATCGGCCGGTACCAGGCGTTCGGGAACCTCTTTGCCGGGCTGGATGGCCGGATGCACCGACTCGACCGGCATCCCGTGATGCGGCAGCATCCGATCACGCCGATGAACGAGGCGGATCTCGGCCGGCACCTCGCCCATCAGACGGATCTCAAGGTCGGGCTCGTCGATCTCGTCGCCATGAAGGCGGGTCGGGCAACCGACGTGCTGCACGACGAAGTCGAGGCCGGGGCGAAGGTCGTGGCCATCGACGTGATCGACGAGGAAACCCTCCAACGCGCCGGCGAACTGATCTGGGCCGGGGAACCGCCCGTGTTCGCCGTCGGCTCGCAGGGCGTCGAATACGCGCTGATCGAACACTGGCGCGCGCTCGGGATCATTCCCGATGCCCCTCGGCTCCCGCCGATCCCACCGAGCGGGCCGATGCTCGCGGTCTCAGGGTCGTGTTCGGCAGTCACGGCTCGCCAGATCGGTCGGGCCGCAGACGACGGCTTCCACATCGTCGATCTCCCCACCTCGCATGCGGTCGACCCGTCTGCCTGGGACGATGTGTTGAGCCGGGGGGTTCGAGAGGTCGTCGACACGCTGCGTGCGGGCCGCGATGTGCTGGTCACCACCGCCCGGGGTCCCGAGGACCCGCGCGTCGACTCGCTGCGGCGGGCGCTCGCCGCAGCCGGCGGGTCGGAGGAGGCTGTCAACGATCGAATCGGCGCCGGCCTCGGCATCCTTGCGGGCCGCGTTCACGACGAGACGGCCCTCCGTCGTGTCGTCATCGCGGGCGGCGACACGTCTGGGCATGCCATGACCGCTCTCGGGGCCGACGCCCTGTCGGTCATCGCGCCGCTCTCTCCCGGCGTGCCCCTCTGTCGTGTCCACTCCGACAATCGGGATGTCGACGGTCTCGAGGTCGCCCTCAAGGGCGGACAGATGGGCGAGATCGACTTCTTCTCCCATGCCAGGGCCCCGTCGCCCGAGAGCCTCGTGCGGCCATGAGTTCCATTCTCCAAACGCAGCCCCTCGTCGCGGTCGAGCTGCCCAACAATGCAAGAAGGACATGACATGACGACAGTTGCGCTATTCGGAGCCGGCGGCAAGATGGGGGTGCGCCTCGCCAGCAACTTGATGCGATCGCCGTACTCGGTGCTGCCGATCGAAGTCAGCCCCGAAGGACGCGAGCGGCTCATGGACGAGACAGGTCTCGAGTGCGTTTCGCAGGACGAGGCACTCGCGAGTGCCGAGGTCGTCATCCTCGCCGTGCCCGATCGACTCATCGGCACGATCCTGGCGAGCTTCGTCGACGAACTGGCGCCGGGCACCGCGGTGATCATGTTGGACGCGGCCGCGCCGAGTTCCGGGCGACTCCCCGACCGGGAGGACATCACCTATTTCGTGAGCCACCCGTGTCATCCGCCCATTTTCAGCGACGAGACCGACCCGGAGGCACAGACCGACTACTTCGGTGGGTTCAAGGCGAAGCAACACATCATCTGTGCGCTGCAACAGGGGCCGGAAGAGCACTATCAGATGTGCGAGGACGTGGCGCGGGCGTTCTACCAGCCGGTCATGAATGCACATCGCTGCACCGTTGATCAGATGGTGATTCTCGAACCGGCGCTGTCGGAGTCGGTCGGTGCGACCTTCGCCATGATGTTGGCCGAAGCGACGAGGGAAGCCACCCGTCGTGGTGTCCCACAGCAGGCCGCCGAGGACTTCCTGCTCGGCCATCTGAGCATCCTGCTGGCCGTCTCGTTCGAGATCCTCCCGGGAGCCCGGCTCTCCGAGGGCTGCATGGTGGCGATCGAAGAGGCCACACCGCGGATCTTCCACGACGACTGGCTGGAGCGGGTCTTCGACCCCGATGCGATCCGAGCATCTGTGGAGTCGATCTGCACGTGAGACCGGCGGTTCGCTTCGCCGCCGTCTGATCGGCCCGGCGCGTGGTCCGGTCGACCACGACGCCGCGTGGAACTGCGTGGTTTTCGGCGAGGGGGTACGGTCAGCGTCGATCGCGGGACGGGGGAAGGGGATTCGGGTGCTGCTGCACGACGTCTTCGAGTTCCATGCCCGCAACCGGCCCGACCTCGTGTTCGCGGTCGATGGGGCGCGAACCGTCACCTACGGCGCCGCTCTCGAAACAGCCCGACGGGTCGCCGGCGCCCTCACCCGTTCCGGCATCGGCCCGGGCGACCGGTTCGGATTCGCGGGCCCGAACTCGGTGGAGCACGCGGTCGTCTACTACGCGGCGTCGATGATCGGGGCCGTGCCGGTGCCGCTCAACCCCCGGCTCGCGCCGGCGGAGATCGCCTTCGTGCTGGCCGACAGCGGCGCACGGGCGCTGATCGCCGATGCCGACGTGGCGGCGCAGTGCCACGACTCGATCGAGCCGGTCGTGCGAGTGGCCGTGGGCACGCCGCCCACGGGTTGGGTGTCGTGGGACGACTGGATCGACGGCGATCCACTCGCGGACCCAGCTGCACGATCGAGCCCCGACACCACGCTCTACCAGATGTACACCAGCGGCACGACGGGCTCGCCCAAGGGCGTGATCCTGTCGCACCGCGCGGTGTTGGCCAACTGCGCTCAGGTCACCGCCGGTGTGGCCACGGGTGTCGACGTCGGCGACCGCTGGCTCATCGTGGCGCCGCTCTTCCATGCCGCCGCCGTGATCACGGCCTTCAACTGTGTGATCGGTGGCGGGTGCCTGGTGCTCCACCGGGGGTTCGACCCCGCCCGCGTCGTCGAGGCACTCCACCATGACCGGATCGCCCTCACCACACTGGTGCCGGCCATGATCCAGGCATGTCTCGACGTGCCCGGCGTCGACGACCACGACTACCCCGACCTCCAGTCGATCGCCTACGGCGGATCGGCCATCGCCGAACCCGTGCTGCGTCGGGCGATGGAGGTGTTCGGCTGCGACTTCTACCAGGGGTTCGGGCAGACCGAGTCGTCCGCGGGTCTGACCTATCTCACCGAGGCCGACCACCGCCGCGCTCTCGACGGCCATCCCGAACTGCTGGCGTCGTGCGGCCGGCCACTCCCCGCCACCGAGATCCACATCGTCGACAACCACGGCGCGGTCGTGCCGACGGGCACGATCGGCGAGATCGTGGCCCGCGGCCCTCAGCTCATGGACGGGTACTGGAACCGGCCCGACGAGACCGCGATCACCCTTGCCGACGGCTGGCTCCACACCGGCGATCTCGGGTTCACCGACCACGACGGTCATCTCACCGTATGCGACCGGCGCACCGACATGATCGTGAGCGGCGGGGAGAACGTCGGGTCCCGCGAGGTCGAGTCGGTGCTCCTCGGGCACCCGGCCGTGGCCGACGTCGCCGTGATCGCGGTCCCCCACGAACGGTGGGGTGAAGCCGTCCACGCCGTGGTGGTTCCCGCCGCCGGCCATGCCGTCGAACTCGACGCGCTCGTGTCGCACTGCGCCGGCTCGCTCGCCCGGTTCAAGACGCCGCAGAGCCTGGAGCTGATCGACGCCATCCCCCGGAACGCGGCCGGGAAGGCGCTGAAGTCCCTGCTGCGGGAACCGCACTGGGCCGGCAACGAACGAAAGGTGCGGTGATGACCGAATCGGCAGACGCTCGCGACTGGGAGGTCCAGTCGCTGTTCCACTTCACGGTGGAAGTCACGGACTTCGAGCGCTCGCTCGAGTTCTACACGACACTCGGGTTCCGGGTCCTGCGCGACAACCGCGACGTGATCTGGCCGCGCATGGTGGCCCGCAACTTCGGGATGCCGGTGGCGCAGGGGCGCGGTGCCCTCCTCGGGATCGGCGACGGACCCGACCACACCCGTCTCGACCTGATCCAGTGGCTCGAACCTGAGCCGGACCCACCGCCGCCCGGTCAACGCGAGCTGCGAGTGCCCCGCGTGATCGCGTTGCGGACCCGCAACGTGGCGGCGGCGTACGAGGACCTCTTGGCGAAGGGGATCGAATTCGTGTCGCAGCCCCAGTCGGCGGAGCAGGCCGGGATCATCAACGTGTGTTCGTGCCGAGACCCCGACGGCTACATCGTCGAGCTGATCGAATACGCCGACGGCCTGCTCGGCAGCCGGATCGACCATCTGAGCGAGAGGACCACCGATGGCTGACGAGCCCGTCGAACGGATCACCCGCGAGCGGGGCGACGAGCTGTTCGCCATGGCCCGCCGTTGGGGTCGCTTCGGCGAGGACGACGAGCGGGGCGCGCTGAACCTGCTCACGACCGAACGGGCCCGTCGGGCCACCGGATTGGTGATCGACGGCAACGTGGTGTCGTGCGGGCGTGACCTCGCCGTACGTCCCGGCGTCGACAACCCCACGCCCGCCATGCACCACATGGTCATGGGCGGCGACGTGTGCGGCGCCTTCGGACCCGACGCCCTCCAGGCGTCGCTCGATTTCGTCGGCGTCGCGTTCCACGGGATGACGGTGTCGCACATCGACGCCCTGTGCCACGTGTTCGTCGACGGGCAGATGTACAACGGGCACCCCGCATCGTCGGTCACCACCCGCGGCGCTCGCCACGGCGCCATCGACGCGGGGTTCGGCGGCCTGGTCGGCCGCGGCGTGCTGATCGACCTCGCTGCACACCGGGGCGTCGACTGGCTCGAACCCGGCGACGCGGCTGGTCCGGACGAGCTCGACGCCGCGCTGACGGGACAGGGCCTGGGCACAGAACCGGGCGACATCCTCCTCGTGCACACCGGCCGCGACCGCCGGCGGGCCGCCCTCGGCCCGTGGGAACCGAACCGCGGCGGCCTGGCCGGACTCCACCCCGAGTGCGTGCCGTGGCTCCTCGAGGCCGACCCGGCTGTGGTCGGCGCCGACGGAGTGACCGACCCACTGCCCGCGAACGACCATCGGTGGTCGATGCCTCTCCACCAGTGCCTGCTGGTCGGGATGGGCGTCCACCTGCTCGACAACCTCCGGCTCGACGACCTGGCCGACGCCTGCGCGGCAGCAGGGCGCTACGAGTTCCAGTTCGTGGTGTCGCCGCTGCGCATCGCGGGCGGCACGGGCTCGCCGATCAACCCGGTGGCGGTGCTCTGAGATGATCGTCGACCTGTTCAACGAGCTCCAACGGCCGGGGCCGACGGACACCGCCATCCAGAGCCGCGTGTTCGCCGATGCCCTCGAACAGGCCGAGCTGGCCGACCGGCTGGGCTACGGCTGCTGGTGGTCGGTGGAGCACCACTGCACCCCGGAGTTCTCGCACTCCGGTGCCCCTGAGCTGATGAACGTGGCCATCGCCATGCGGACGTCGCGACTGCGCATCGGACAGGCCGGCGTTCTCACACCGTTTCGCATCAACCATCCGCTGCGCGCGGCCGAGCGCATCGCGGTGCTCGACCATCTCTCCGGCGGCCGCGCTGAGGTGGGGCTGGCCCGTTCCGGTGGCGCCGAGTGGGCGACGTTCGGAATCGACGGTGACCACACCCTGGCCGAGCTCGAGGAGGCGGCCCGGCTGATGGTCACCGCCTGGACCGAGCCCGAGTTCAGCTGGTCATCGGAACGATTGGACATCCCACCGCGCACGCTCGTCCCTCAACCGGTACAGGACCCGCACCCGCGCCTGTGGCAGACCGTCTCGTCGCCCGGCAGCTTCCGGCTGGCCGGGCAGCTCGGGTTGGGCGTGCTGAGCACCACCCTGCTGTCGCCGGTGTCGGTGCTCGAGGAGATGCTCGCGGAGTATGACGCCGGGCAGGCCGAGGCGACCGACACCGTCGGTGTCGCGGTCAACGACCAGCGGGCCGTGTTCACCTTCGTGCACTGCACCGAGACGGTCGACGAGGCCATCGCCAGTCGAGCCGCCGAAGCCGCCATGTGGTACGTCAACGCGGCCCCCAAGGTCTTCTCGGTGCCCCGCAAGATCTGGACCAACATGATCCGGGGCAACGTGAACGCCGGCGAGGGAAGTCGGGGGCGCGCCGCGCTCGACGATCCCTCCGAGGTCATGGTCGACCTCGACCCCGACGATCCCAACCCGATCATCCGGCTGATGAACCGGCAGGTGCTCGGCCATCCGATCGATCCGCTGGAGGCCTACGAGGCGCTCGCCGACCAGGACTCGGTGATCATCGGCGACGTCGCCACCTGCCGTCGCAAGATCGAGAAGTACCGAGACGTGGGTTTCGACCGTCTCATGTGCCTCATGCAGTTCGGCCATCTCGACCACGACCGGGTCATGGCCAGCATCCGCCGCGTCGGCGAGGAACTGATCCCGGTCTTCGACACAGGAGCTTCCACATGACCGACATGTCCGACCGTTTGACGGGGCAGGTGGTGATCGTCTCGGGTTCCGCCGGCGGTCAGGGCGCGGCCGAAGTCCGCGTCCTCGCCGCGCAGGGTGCCCGGGTGATGGTGGCCGATGTCGACGACGCGGCCGGCCAGGCCGTGGCCGACGACATCGGCGACTCGGCCCGCTACCACCACCTCGACGTGAGATCCGAGGCCGACTGGCGATCCGCACTGGCCGCGACGGAGGACGCGTTCGGAGCGGTGACCGGTCTCGTCAACAACGCCGGGGTGAGCGGGCAACCCAAACCGATCGTCAAGACGTCCGTCGACGACTATCGCAACCTGATCGAGATCAACCAGATCGGCGCCTTCACCGGCGTCCATGTGGTGGCGCCGGCGATCGTCGCCGGCGGCGGGGGCAGCATCGTCAACGTCTCGTCGGTCAACGGGTTCGTGGGAGCCTGGGGCATCGCCGGCTACGTGTCGTCGAAGTTCGCCCTCCGAGGGCTCACCAAGGTGGCGGCGTTGGAGCTGGCCCGCAAGAACGTGCGGGTGAACTCGATCCATCCCGGGCCGATCGACACCCCGATGCTGACCGGGGGCATGCCGCCGGGCACCGACCCGATCGCCGCGCTGGGCTCCGTCGTTCCCGTCGGGCGGGTCGGTGAGCCCGACGAGGTGGCCAACCTGGTCGCCTTCCTGCTGTCGTCCGAGGCGTCGTACTGCACCGGCGGCGAGTTCGTGATCGATGGTGGGTACCTGGCCGGCCCCATCGGATCCCCCAACGTGCCGCGATGAAGCTCTCACTGCTGTTCCCCGAGACCCGGAGTATCGACACCGTGCGCGAGCTCGCGCTGGCGACCGAGGCGCAGGGCTTCCACGGCATGTGGCTGGGCTCGGCCTTCGGGTTCGACCCGGTCATGGCGCTGGCCCTCGCGGGCCAGGCCACCAGCCGCCTCTCGCTCGGCGTCGCCGTGATACCGAGCTGGCCCCGCCATCCGGTGGTCGCCGCGCAACAGGCGGCCACGGCCAACGCCGCCTGTGCGGGACGCTTCCGCCTCGGCGTCGGTCCCAGCCATGTACCCGTCATGGACATGTACGGCATCGACATGGACCGGCCGGTGTCGCACAGTCGCGAGTATCTCGACGTCGTCCGAACCCTCCTGCACACCGGCACCGTCGACCACCGCGGGGAGCGCTTCGCGGTGCAGGGCTTCCTCGATGTCGAGGGAGCGGGGATCGGGTCACCGGCCACGGCGCCCCCGGTACTGCTCGCCGTGCTTCGTCCGCAGATGGCGCGCGTCGCGGGCGGGCACGCGGACGGCGCCCTCTGCTGGCTCACCCCGGCGCCCTATCTCGCGTCGGTGGTTGCACCGGCGCTGGGCCGGGGCGCGGCCGACACCGAGCGCGAGTCACCTCCGCCGCTGGTGGTCGAGTTGCCCTGCGCGTTGGCCACCGATCGCCAACTGGTGCACGACATGGCCGCCGCCGACCTGGCCATCTATCCGCAGATGCCCTACTACCGGAACATGTTCGAGGCCGCGGGCGTGGCGCTCGACGGTCGGCGCTGGAGCGACGAGATGATCGACGCGTCGGTGGTGTGGGGCGACGCGGCCCGCCTCGGCGACCAGGTGGCTGCGTTGCACGACGCCGGGGCCGACGAGGTGGTGCTGTCGCCCTTCGGCGTGGGAGCCGATCCCGACGCGTCCCGAGCCGAGTGCATCGCCGTGTTGAGCGAGCTGGCCGGCGCATGAGCGGTCGAACGCGACCCCCGAACCATCCGGGACTACCGAACAGGAGACGATCACGATGAGCGACACCGCAACCGACCCCCGTCGGGCCGCCAACCGGGCGACCTTCGACGCGATCATGGACGCCATCACCAGCGGCGCATACGGCGACCTCGAGTCGTTGGTCGCCGAGGATCTGGTGTTCGAGCTCCCCTACGGGCCGTCGTTCATGCCGAATCCGGTTGTCGGGCGCGACGCGTGGATGGCGATGTCAACGCAGACCTTCGCCATGTTCTCGTCGTTCGTCCAACATGTCGACGAGGTGTACGACCTGGTCGACCCCGACATGCTGATCGCCGAGTACCACAGTGACGCGGTCGTGACCCACAACGGCAACGACTACCGCAACCACTACATCGGCGTGCTGACGTTTCGCGACGGCCTGGTGTGCGGTTGGAGGGAGTTCCACAACCCCGACGCCACCAAGGCGCTGACATGAGCGCCGGCAGCGCCGCCGCGCCGATCGACGGGACCGTCGACCCGGCCTTCGCCGGTGTGCGTGACGCGTTCGCGGCCAACTTCGATGCCGGACTCGAGCTCGGCGCCTCCCTCGCGGTGAGCGTGGGCGGTCGCACGGTCGTCGACGTGTGGGGTGGCCATCTCGACGCGGCCCGCACGCAACCGTGGCAGCGCGACTCGCTGGTGTGCGTGTTCTCCTGCACGAAGGGCGTGGTCGCGATCGCGACGATGTGGGCGGTGGAACAGGGCCTCGTCGATCTCGACCGTCCGGTCGCCGACTACTGGCCCGAGTTCGCGGCCGAAGGCAAGGCCGATCTCCCGGTGCGCTGGCTGCTCACCCACGAGGCCGGCCTGTCCGCCATCGGCACCCGGATGCCGTTCGGCTCGCTCAGCGACTGGGACGCCATGACCACGGCCCTGGCCGCGCAGGCACCCTGGTGGGAGCCGGGCTCGGGGCACGGATACCACGGCGTGACGTTCGGTCATCTCATCGGCGAGGTGCTGCGCCGGGCCACGGGTCGAACCGTCGGGCAGATCGTGCGCGACGAGCTGGGCGGTCCCCTCGACGTGGATCTGCTGATGCCGCTCTCGCCGGCGGACGACGCGCGCACGTCGGATCTGGTCGTGGAGATGTCGCCCGAGGGCACGTTCTTCGACCGTTGGGACCAGAAGGCCTCGCTGGGACCGAAGTCGTTCGGCAACCCGCCCGACAGCAACGACCCCAGCCACTGCACCACGCCCACGTTTCGCCGGGCGGAGATCCCCGCGGCCAACATGCACGCCAACGCCCGGGCGCTCGACCGGCTCTACTCGGTGCTGGCCGGCGGCGGCTCGGTGCCCGGGTTGCGGGTGGCGTCACCCGAGCTGGTCGAGGAGTTCGGCCGGTGCCATGTGCGCGGCGACGACCTCGTCATGGAGCTGCCGACCGCGTTCGGTCTCGGCTTCGAGCACACGATTCCGGAATGGCCGTTCGGGCCCGGCGAACGGACCTACGGACACAACGGCTCGGGCGGGTCGCTCGGGATCGTCGACCCCGACGCCGGCCTGTCGCTGGGCTACGCCATGAACCGCCTGTGGTGGGGACCCACGAGGTCGGACCCCCGCTGGGACGGCATCTTCGAGGCGCTCTACGCCGCGCTCTGAGAAATCTCGGGACTTTCTGTCCGATCGCGGCGCTTCGGTGCTCTGGACGTGCACAAGGCACAACAAGGAGCAGGAACCATGTCCCAGAATCGCCCCGACCCCAGCGTCCGATTGATCGCACTTCTCGCCGGGCTCGTCGTCGCCGTCCTCGGCGCCGGCGCGGCCGCGGCCACGTTGGGCATCGACTCGGGGAGCACTCCCCCGCCGTCGACGCCCGCCGCCATCTCTGATGACGACACCGCGGCAGCTCCCGCCGACGAGATCGATGAACCCGGTGTCGGCGAGCCCGGCACCGATGAGTCCGGAGTCGCGGGGCCCGGCGAGCAGGGCAACGACTGGACCGACGGCGCCGACCCGGCGTCGACCGGATCGGGCGACCTCGATCCCGCCACCCCGGAGATCGACCCTGCGATCAGCTCGCGGACCCGGACCAGGAGTTCGTGGCGCCCACCGTGGTCGAGTTGGCGTCGGGCGAGTTCACCGGGCAGCTGCAGATCAGGAACTGCTCGAGTGGTCTGCTCGATGTCGAGCTCGATGCCACGAACGGTCTGGACTTCGTCGCCGACGAGCTGTCACTGCCGCCCGGCGTTTCCTCTATCGACTTCGAGGTCGACGACGACACGGTCGGCGTCGGTGCGTTCGAGCTGAAGTTCAAGGTCACTCAGACCGGTTGTTGCGCCGACTACGGCGACGTCCTCGGTTTCAAGCAGGGCTTCAATCCCGACTACGCGCTCGACCTGCCGCTGACGCTGGGTGAGGGCCAGGGCGGTTGCAAGGCCGGCTGCATCACCACCGTCTGGATCGAGGGCACCCAGCTCCACACGTCCGTGGAGCTCAACGTCGGCACCAAGGTGGCGGCAGACATCGACGTCCGGGTCTCCACGCAGGCGCCGGTGCAGAACCAGGGCGGCGATCCGTGGATGCCCGGCGTCGCCCCCGTCCTGTCGACCAACGGCCCGGCGACCGTGCTGACCGGCACGATCGGCGAGCTCGATGCGACGACCACCTACCACCTCCTCGTCACCGCCACCGATGACAACGGCACGTCGACCTTCCACGACTCGTTCACCACCGTCGATCCGGTCGACCATCCCGACGGCATCGCCGGCAACGACCCGAACCCCGGGTGCAGCGCCGGCTGCATCACCCACGCGG
>BQJV01000004.1 GCA_021604885.1 Acidimicrobiales bacterium | reverse complement strand
GTCCGCCGTCGTAGTGCACGCCGGGCGGGCCCGCGAACGCGATCGTCACCGGCCGGGCCCGAACGCCCACGTCCTCGCTCGCGACGACGAGACGACATGCCGTTCGCCGGGCACACGAGATGCCGGCCTCACCGACGGCGTCGACGTCGAGGGTGAGCGTGAGCTCCGCTCGGCCGTCGGCGTCGGTCGTGACCGTGCGCTCCGGGCCGGGCGAGCCGCAGCGGTCACCACTGGTCGCGGGCCAGGCGCACACCATCACGGTCAGCGAGGCGTTCGCCGGGAAGCCGTCGGCGGTCACCGCCACGACGTCGCCGGGGCGTACTCCGGTGTCGGTCTCGATGGTGATGCGGCCGAGCGGTGGTGCCGCATCGACGAACACGGTGTCCACGATTGCGGTGGCGTCGCCGGCGACGACCTCGAGCGTGCAGCGGTCGGCGCCGAGCCGGCAACCGCCGTCGCTGATCTCGTCGGTCACGAGGTACTGGATCGTGGCGGCGCCGTCGTCGTCGAACCGCACCGGGATGCGATTGTCGCAGCGACGCTTCTCGCCGCTGACGCACTGCATGACCGTGCCGGTCGTGTTGCCGTCGAAACCGCTGATCCGCAGCGTCATCACCGTGGACGGGGCGAGTTCGTCCACGAGGAGCGGCACGTCGACGACGTCCGCGTCTTCGCGCACGATCGTCAGCGCGTCGGCGGCCACGTCGTCGGGCTCCTGGCCGGATGCTCCGATCGCGAGGACGACTCCCGCCACCAACACGAGGACCAGGCCGGCGAGGACGACCGCGCCGGCCGTGAGGGCGCGACTAGCTCGCGACACCGGCTGCGTCCTCGTCGAGTTGGCGGTTCAGCGTGAAGATCCGACCCATGACGGGCAGCGTCAGCACGTTGAGTCCGTGCAGCAGCCCGACGATGAGCAGGATGCCGCCCAGCCGCACCGTCGATGCCTGCAACTGGTTCGCGTTGACGGTGTTCTCCCAGTCGCCCGCCGGCTCGAACTGCACCGTGAACAGGATGTACGCCATGAAGATCAGGTAGTACGCCACGTCCATCAACACGATGAAGCTCTTCCCGGTGCGCGGGTTCGCCCGGAAGACGTCGGCCGCGTAGGCCTTGCCGAATCGCCGGATGAACGGCCCGAGCCACACGGCCAGGCCGACCATCAGGGCGAACCAGACCAGTTCCAGGATCCACCAGTCCATGTTCCATTCTCCTTGTCGTCGTTCCGTTGTGCCCATGGCGACCGCGAGGGCCGCCCCGGCCAGGGCCGCGACCACGGTGGTGCGGGCCTGTCGTTGTCGTCGGATGCGTCGGTCGTCGTCGATGCTCGACCGGACGCGGGCGAACAGGTCGGCGACGGGACCGGTTCGTTCGCTTCCGGTTCGCAGGGCGTCGGTGAGGCGCTCGGCGATGCTCATGGCGAACCCTCACTCGCATCGAGGAGGCCTTCGAGTCCGCGCATCCCCCGGGTGAGGTGGGTCTTCACCGAGTTCCGGGAAATGCCGAGCGTGTCGGCGATCGTGTCGATGTCGAACTCGTCGTAGTAGCGCAGGATGAGGCAGTCCCGCTGGCGCCGGGGCAGCTCCCGCAGCGCCTCGATGACGGCCTGGTGCTCCTCCGAGAGCACGATCTCGTCCTCCACCGACGCAACCGCAGGGTCGGTGGGCAGACGGTGGCGCAGCGACACGAGGCCGCGGCGGTTGTGATCGCGGGCGAGATTGAGCGCGATCGACCGCAGGTACGCGGCCGCCTTCGCCGGGTTCTCGATGCGGTGCGCCGATCGAGCGAGGCGGATGAAGGCTTCCTGCACCACGTCCTCGGCGGCGTTGCGGTCGTCGACGAGCAGGCGAACCAGACGGACGAGCCCGGCGCCATGTTGGTCGAACATCGTCGCCACGAACGCGTCCACGTCGACAGGCCGCGCCGCGGTGGCCGGGGGTGCCGTGATCGGCGTGACCTCGACCATCGCGAAGAGCGACGGCAGGCTGCCCACCAGGGTGGGCACGGCGGTCATCGTCACAAGCCTCTCACGCTCCAGTCGGACGCGTCATCCGTCCTGGCCGCAGACCAGGAAGCCGTAGTTGCGTGCTCGGCTGTTGACCCCGGCCATGGGGTCCGTGTCGTCGAGTTGGATACGGGCCAGTTCGTCGCCGGCGACGGCGGCATTGACCAACCGGTCCATCTCGTCGACCGCGTCGCGGAGATCGTCGACGAGGTCGGCGATCCGTTCCTCGTCGCCCTCGGGCACACCCAGGCTTTCGATGTCGTCGGCCATGTCGTGCCAGATCGGTGCGACGACTTCGATGACGTCGTCCATCCCGTCGAAGATGCTCTGCTGCCCCGCTTCGGTGTCCGAGTCGACGTCGCCCAACGACGTCCAGAACGCGTCGAACGTCGGTGCTGCTTCGACGTCGGCCGCAAGGCAGACGGCGTCGGCCTGTTCGATGAACTCAGCCTTCGTCAGTGCTGGCGTGTCGTCGTCGCCACAGGAGGCGAGCGTCGTTGCCGCCAGCATCGCGGCTCCGGTGATGAGCAGTTGCGTCCGCATGGAGTCTCCCTCGCAGGCCGGGATGGCCCGTCATGGAGACAGACGAGCGGGGCGGCCCCGCGGGTGACCGCGCCGCGGGTTTTCTCAGCGGCCGTCGGCGGCGGCGAGCACGGCGCGGCTCAGGCTGACGACGCGGGCATCCCCGACCGGCGTGCCGCCGCCCCGGTTGCAGGTCATCGCCATCGTGAGGTTGCGTCCCGGGTCGGCCCAGGCGCCGGAGCCGCCGAATCCGTAGTGGCCGAACGCCCGGGAGCCGGCCCGGCCGGTGCCCAGCACCCGGTGGTAGCCGAGGCGCCACTGCATCGGCATGACGAGCACGAGGTCGCGGCGGTTGTTCTGTTGACGTTCGATCTGCTTGAGGAGTTCGGGCGACAGCAGTCGCACGCCGTTGACCTCGCCGCGTCCGGCGAGCACGCCGTACATCGTGGCGAGCGAGCGGGCATCGAGGAAGCCGTTCACTGCGGGGATCGAGGCATCCATGATCTCCGGCGAGACGAGCACGTCCTCCATACCGCGGGGGAGCAGCGCGTTGATGATCCGGCGGGTGTTGATCGGGGCGCGGGTGAGGCTGAGGGCGGTGTTGACGCCGCCCACCGCGAGCCGTTGCATCTGTCGGATCGGGGCGGGGCCACGCTCGAGGACGCTCCCCAGCGGCGTGAGTGGTGCCACCCGGTGGCGCTCCTCCGGCGGGCATCCGAGGAACAAGCCGTCGAGCCCCAGCGGCGCGGCGATGTCGTCCCGCACGACGTCGGCGAGCGATCGGCCGGTGACCCGCCGCACCAGTTCGCCGACCAGCCAGCCGTAGGTGATCGCGTGGTAGCCGGTCTTTGTGCCCGGCTTGTAGGCCGGAGGTTGGCGGGCGAGCGCGTCGACCATGTGGTCCCAGTCGAGCATCTCGGTCGCATCGTCGATCACCGTGCGCAGCCGATGCAGGCCGGCGGAGTGGCTGAGGACATGGCGGACCGTGACGCTGCTCTTGCGGTTCTGCGCGAACTCGGGCCAGTACTCGGCGACCGGCTGGTCGTACTCGATCAGACCCGCCTCGACCTGGAGGTGCAGCGCCAGCGACGCGACGCCCTTGGTCGTGCTGTAACACATCGCGATCGTGTCGGACTTCCACGGGTTGCCGTCGTCGGTGCGCTCGCCGCCCCACAGGTCGACGACCGTCTCGCCGCGGTGCATGACGGCGAGCGCCGCGCCGCCGCCGGCCCGGCGGATCTGGCGCTGGAACAGCTCCGCCACGTCGGCGAAGTCCGGATGGTGCGTTCCGTCCACGTCGGTACTCTGCTCCACCGCAGACATGAATCAGTGCACCATCCCGCTCTACGACGCTGTCTCGGTCACCGGCTCGGTCACCAGGAGCTCGGCGACCATGCCCTGCTCGACGTGCCCGGAGATGTCGCAGTAGAGCTCGTAGACGCCCGCGGGCACCTCGCCGAGCTCGAGCGTGATCGTGTCTCCGGGGTCCGCATGGCCACTGATCGGCCCCTGGCGGATCCCGATGTTGTGTTGGATCGCCCCGGCGTTCGTCGCCCGCAGTTCGATGTCGCCCGCCTCGACGGTGAGGTTGCCCTCGAACCCGAAGTCGACCATCGAGATCTCGACGGTGCGGGTGGTGTCGTCGGGGCCCCCGAGGCTCATGACCACGATGCCTGCGATCACGATCGCGAGCGCGATCGACAGTCCGATCAGGAGGCGACGCTGGCGCTGCTGACGGTTGCGTTGTTGCACTCGCTGGGCGCGGCGCGAGGTGGCCTGCGGGTTCATGGCTCCAGTGGAACCTGGGTACGCGCGGCGCGACCAGGGACCTAGGACCCGATCGATTGTCTGCCCTCGTCCCGGGTCAGATGCCGCCGGCGGACAGCGCGTTCGCGATGCGGTTGATCGTCTGCACGAGGCCGACGTGCTCCGCTTCGAAGCGGGACAGCGCATCGTCGAGATGCTCGAGGATGTTCGGATCGTCGTCCTCGTCCTCGTCGGCCTCGGTCTCGATCCGTCGCACCAGGGCGTCGAGCTGGGCGCGATCGTCGTCGGCCACGCCATCCATTGCGGCGATGGTCGACCGCAGCTCGTCGAGGAGGTCGGAGATGTCCTGGTCGTCGTTGCTCACGTGCTGTGCCCTTTGGTCGGCCGTCCCTCGTTCTACCCGATCATGACGCAACTGACTCGTGGCAAGGTGACGCATGGGCGAGGCGCGCTACGACACGATCGGACGGAACTACGCGCGTCACCGACGGACGGACCCGAGCTGGCTGGCCGAGATCGTCGACGCGCTCGACGGCGCGCACCGGGTGCTCAACGTCGGCGCGGGGGCCGGCAGCTACGAAGCGCTGGCGGCGGACGTGGTCGCGCTCGAACCGTCTCGGGTGATGCTCGACCAGCGCGGTGCCGACGCGGCGCCCGCGGTGCAGGCGTTCGCCGAGGCAGTGCCTTTCGCGAACGACGCGTTCGACGCGACGCTCGGCGTGCTCACGATGCACCACTGGACCGATCGTCTCGCCGGACTCCGAGAGCTCGACCGGGTCGCGCCTCGCCATGTGCTCACGGTCTACGAGCCGCTGGAGGCCCACGACTTCTGGCTGATCGACTACTTCCCGGAGACGGCGGAGAGCGACATGGAGGTCAACGCGCCGACACCAGCGACGGTCGCCGAAGTGCTCGATGTCGTCGACGTGCGCACGCTCTGGGTCACGCGCGACTGTCCGGAGGGGTTTGCCGCAGCCTCGTGGGCGCGCCCGCATGACTATCTCGACGCCGAGCGGCAGCAGGCGATCTCGCTTCTCGCCCTCGCCGACGCGGACGTGCTCGCGCGCGGCACCGCCCGGTTGCGCGACGACCTCGAATCCGGCCGCTGGTACGACCGCTACGCCCATGTGATCGAGGCCGAACGGGCCGACTTCGGCTATCGGCTCGTCACAGCGGTGCGCCGCGGCGGATGATCGGTCGGTTCTGGCCCGGCGGACAACGCCCGGCATACGCTCGCCAGCCCACCGACGACCGGGAGCCGCCATGGGTGTGCCGTTGACGCCGATGGACGAGTACTTCGTCCACCAGATCCCCGAGCCGCTGCCGAACGTGCAGACCCACCACGACTTCTGGCGAGAGAGCCTCTTCTTCATCGCCCATCCGCGTGATCGGCTCGGCGACGTCCTCATCCTCACGATGGCGCACTTCCCGAAGGCGGAGGAGATGGACGTCCTCCAGCTCGGGCGCGTCGGCGGCGAGATGACGGCGGCTCGCCATCACCGCCCGTACGACGGCGACCCGCACACGCTCGTTGTGGCGCCGGCGACGATCGAGATCGTGGAGCCGTACAAGAAGGTGCGGTTGACGGTCGACGAGCACCCCGATGCCCCGGTTTCGCTCGACCTCACGTTCACGGCCCGCACCCGGGAGAACGGCTATCGGCGCGGGACGATGAAGGCCGGGCACGAGATCGTGTGGGACCAGTCGCACATGATCCAGAGTGGTCGCTACGACGGCACCTACACGCACGACGGTGTGACCTACGAGGTCGAGGACTGGTGGGGTCAGCGGGACCACTCGTGGGGGATCCGGGATCATGCTCGCTGCCCGCTGTGGATGTGGTTCGCCATCCAGTTCGACGAGGGGATGCTCGGCATCTGGAACTGGGAGTACCCGAACGGGGCCCGCGTCTACACGGACGGCTGCTTCGCGCCGGCGGACATGAGCGACCCGATTCCCGTCGTCGACTTCCGTTACGACCTTCACTGGATCGACGATGCGGGCAACGAGGTGTCCTACGAGAAGCACGGGGAGGCGGTCGACGGGTTGGCGGGCACGGCCTGGTTCACGCTCGAGGGCGGCCGCACGATCGAGGTGGAGACGCACGGTCGCTGGGCGCAGCGATACGGGCCCGTCGGCGGCGGGCTCGTGGAGACCGAGGTGCGCTCGACCGACGGCTGGACCGGCACCGCCATCTACGAGGTCACGGGTGCCCATCACCACCACTGGTTCCCGGTGGCCCGCGGTGAGCGGCTGCCGCCGCACGGCTGAGGGCGAGCGTCAATTCGGGCGGTGCCACGCGGCGAGCACGTGGCCCCGGTCTCGGCGAAGTGCCGCGACGGCGCGGCTGACGTCCGCACAGAAGTCATCGGTCGGCTCGACGAACTCGAGGCCGAGATCCTGGTGATCCGTGCTGATCATCGCGGTGTGCACCACCCGACAGACCACGGTCGACGGCGGATTGCCGAGCGTCACCGTGGCTCCGGGCTTCAGACGCAGCGTCGCGGGGAACCGCACGAGCCCGCCGGTGATGGAGAGGTTGATCACCTCGGCGGCAATCGGCCGGCTCCGGGTTGCGTCCGCCCCGCCCAGGCGGAGGTGGATGTGGAGCCGTCCGCCCGTGTTGAACCGCCGCACGAGGCGATCGTCGCGGCCACTGCGCTCGTCGGGGCGACGAAGCGTGGACTCGATGGGATAGAAGAACGACATGGAGGCTCGGTTCAGAGGCTGGGACTCCTGGTCTCCTATCGGCGCGGACCCCCGCGGTCCTGAGGTCGCCGGTCGAGGCCGCTCAGCCGGTCTTCGGGGCACGACGATCGATGATCGCCGTATCGTCGTCCGGCCCGGTGTGACCCGTGGTGGGAATGATGTGCACGTCCATGCCCTGGAGCACCGCCGACCAGATGGCGGCATCGACGAGACGGGCCTGCCGGCGACACTCGGTGTTCTTCTCCTGGGAGAGCTGGAAGGGCGCCGTGCCGATCCAGATTCGACGCTGGTCCATCGGATCGTCGTGGACGAGGAGCACGCCCGGCACACCGGAGACCAGCGCGGCGATGGTGTCGTCGGTGCCGTCGATGCCGGCATCGTGCGTGGCGAGGAAGCGAAGCTCGCGGAGGTATCCGACGGTGGTGCGGGCGGCGGCGTCACTCACGTGGCGGACGGTGGAGTCGGCGAACTGGTCGACGTTCTCGTCGAGGCAGGCAACGACATTGCACCAGGGCGCGGTGACCGCGTTGAGCTCGTCGGCCAGGGTCTGAGCCGAAGCGGGATCGCCGCCGACGACGACGAGACGCGCACCGATCGCGGTGGCGGCGGTGCTGACGATCGTCGCGATGGTGCCGACATCGCCCTCGACCGCGTCGAGGTCGGCGAAGTGGTCGGCGCCGAACGTCACGATGTCGGCACCGAACTGGTCGGCGGTCACCACGAGGTGCGGCACGCGGCGTTGCTGCCACTCGAGCATGGGCCCGACGTGGGGCAGGGTGTCGACCGAGCCGACGTCGACGCGGGGCGGTTCCATGCCGTACTCGACGACGGTGCTGCCGTCGGCCGCGGCGATGACGCACACGGCGGCGGTGTCGGCGGGGTCGGGCAGAGCGAGACGGGCGTCGATGGCTTCGAGCGCATCGAGCGGGGCGCACTGGGTCTCGAGCTCTGCCCGCATCTCCCGCCAGCGAACGTCGAGGTCGCGCTCGGCGTGGGGGAGGAGCGGTCGGGTTGCCAGGTACACGGTGGTGTACGGGCCGGGGGAGCGGTAGATCGACTGGAGGCGATCCATCGCGGTGGGAGCGGGGCGGGTGGCGGCGACGGGCGGAACGGCCTCGCTGGACGGTGCCTCGTCGTTGGTGGGGTTCGTGTTCGTGTGCTGAAGCGCTGGCATCGGTTCCTTTCGAAGCGGTCGTTCCGCTCTGGACCCGAGTATGGCGGACGCGGGGAAGACTGTCAAATACTTGGACTATCTGAGAATCAGACAATCTGTGTAGACTGGAGCCATGAACGACGTCGAGCGGCTCGATACCGCCATTGCCGATCTCCAGACCGAGCTCAACCGGATCGACCGGATCGACGCTGGTCGCCAGGGCGTCGGTTCGATGGAGGACCTCCAGGTGCTCCGACTGCTCCATTCGCAGGGCCCGCAACGAGTCGGGACGATCGCCACCATGCGTGCGGCCGGGAAGGCCACGGTCAGCGCCCGGATCGATCGACTGGAGCGCAAGGGCCTCGTTCGACGGGACCGCATCCCGGGTGATCGTCGTGGCGTCGTCTGCGCGCTCACCCCCGAAGGCCGCTCGGTGGCCGCCCGTAGTCGCAAGCTCCGGCGCCGCCTGCTCGATGCCGCTCCGCTCGGTGTCGAGCCGGCCCGGCTCGAGGAGCTCGTCGGCGTGCTGCGGGCCAGCCTGACGCCGTGACCGCTGACCTGGTTCGACGCTGCGACCCCCACACGGTTGACTGGTGACCGTGCAGACCCAGGCCTACGCCGACACCGTTGTCCGCCAGCGCGACGAGATCGCCGCGCTCTACGGCGACGTCGACTTCACGATCGTCCCCGAGCGACTCGACGACGCGGCGACCCGCGACGACGAGCGGTTCCGGCGCCACAAGGACGCGACCGACCGTGTGTTCGACCGGCCGGACCTGATCGAGCGGGTCCGCAACTACACGATGACGGGCGATCGCGTGGCCGACGCCTACGCGGCGCTGATCCCGGTCCACGGGTTCCGAACCCTGGTCGACATGCTCGACGCCGCCTGCGAACGCGGTGTGGAGAACGTCGAGGACGCCCCGCCGGAGCTCGTGGCGTTCATCCGTTCGATGGAGGACACGCCGGGCTGGGTCGACATGGACCTCGTCGCCCGCGGCGCCGAGGCCGAGCGGATCCCGATGGCGACGGCGACGCCGTTCGCGATCCGGGGTGCGTTCCTGGCCACCTTCCTCAACAAGTACGCGGCCCTGCCCATGACCATGACGGGCACGCTCTCCGACGAGGCCGCCCGCAAGCGGGTCTTCGAGACAGCGAGTTTCTTCACCGCCACCACCCTGCCCGGCGCGCTCGACCGGCACGGCAAGGGCTTCCAGGCCGCCGCCAAGGTGCGGCTGATGCACTCGATGGTGCGCTACCACCTGCTCTCGTCCGGCACATGGGATGTCGCCACCTACGGCATCCCGATCCCGCAGGTCGACCAGATGCCGGCGGGCACGATCGGCACATTCTTCCTCTCCGCCCGCTTGCTCGCCAAGGGTCAGACCGAGTTCACGCCGGAGCAGAAGGCGACCGTCGAGCTGGCCCGCTATCGCTGTTTCCTGCTCGGCCTGCCCGAGGACCTGCTGGGTGACACGCCGCAGGAGATCGTCGACCTGCTGACGGCCCGCCACATCACCCTGCGCGAGGGATACGACGACGAGATCTGCGGCTCGCTGGTGCGAGGGACGATGGGCGTCGACCTGTTCGACCGGTCGTCCGTGCAGGGGCGGATCCACTCCTGGCTCGAGGACGGGTTCTCCCGTTTCGTGCTCGTCAGCAACTTCCTGCGGGGCGAGAAGGAACGGGCAGCGGAGATCGGGATCACCTTCGAGCGCAAGCACAAGGTCGCGGCAGCGTTCGCCGCGGTGGCCGTCTTCGGCCGGACGATGGTCTACCGGGTGGGCCTGCGTCTGCCCGGCATCGGTGGCTTCGTGGACCGGCGGCTCAACGCCCGTCTCGCGCATCTACTCGACTCGTACGGCCACGCCGACTTCGTGACGGACCCGGGTCGCTACCGGCTCGCGGCCGACGCAGCCTGATCGTCAGCCTTCGGGCGCCAGCGAACCGCCGTAGATCTGCCACGCGAGGAGTGACTTCGCGACGAGGCTGAGCACCAGATAGGTCTTCTCACCGTGCAAGTAGTCCGCCCAGCGGCCGACCTGGCGGTACTGGAGCCACTGGTTGAGACCGAAGCTGAAGAACAGCACGGTCTCGACGATCACGATGCCGTAGACGAAGCCCGGAACGGTGTCGGCGCTCAGCGTGTTGAACCAGATCGCGATCCATGGCGTGATCCCGGCCACGGTGCCGAACCAGAACGGCGTCATCGACGTCGTCGCACGGTCGGGCGGGTTCATCGTCTCCTGGAGCCAGCCGAAGAGGATCATCGCGACGTTCGCTCCTGCGATCGCGATGAGCGTGGTGATCCCGGTGATGCCGGAGTAGGCGGCGATGAGGAGCACCATGATCGTCGCGCTCACGGAGTATTCGACCCAGCGGAACCGGTTGATCCCGCGCCGCAGATCGCGCTCGTAGGCGTCGCGGGCGACCGTCGCCGTGAGGAGATGGTCGAGGGCTGCGAGCACCAGGAAAAGAGCGACGACGGGGCCGATGACGACGTCGACCAGGCTGTCGGGTGCGGACGCAGCGGTGCCGGGTGGGCCGGTCGGCGGCGATGTGGTGATCGCGATCGCGAACGAGCTCGTGAGCGCGAGGATCAGCGCCGCCTGCACGCCGTGGAGCACGGTAAGGCCGAGGTTCCAACGGCGCAGGTCCGCGGCGCGGGCGGTGGTGAGGTCGATCACGACGAAGTCCTCCCGATCGGTGTCGTCATGATGGTTCTACGTGGCGGGGCCCGGCGGCGGATGCACAGTCCGAATGGATGCACTCGGGAGATGGTCAAGGTCGTACGATCATCCGATGGCCAGGTACCGGCGGCGCCGCCCCAAGACTGCGAGGCAGGTGCTCGAAGGGCTCGGCGTTCCGGTCGACGAGATCACCGAGGCCGAGGCGTCGGGGACGGCCGAACTGCTCGCGATCGATCATCTCGTGCTGCCCGAGCGCGGGCGCTACACGGTCGCGGACCTCGCCAAGAAGGTCGACGCCGACCCCGAGGTGCTCCGCGTGCTGTGGCGAAGCCTCGGGTTCGTGGAGCCACTCGAGCACGAGCCCGCGTTCACCAAGTCCGATGTGCGGGTGCTCGAGACGATGGCGAGTCTGGCCGATGCCCAGGTGATCGACCCGGCGCTGTCGTTGCAGATCGCGCGGGTGCTCGGGCAATCGATGTCGCAGATCGCCACCGCGGTGGTCGATGCGGTCGAGATGCAGTCGAACGCCGCAACCGAGGTGGACCGTGACGATGCCGACTCGGTCGCGTTGCGGGCGGGCGAGCTGCTGCCCTTCCTGTCGCAGGTCGTCGACTACTCGTTCAAGCGCCACCTCCGAGCGGCCGCTCGCCGCCGTGTCGACCTCGTCATGGACGCCGAGTCCGGTGGTCAGGTCGTCGGGTTCGTGGACCTCGTGCGGTTCACCGAGCTGAGCCTCGAGCTGGACGATGCCGACCTTGCCGCCGTTGTCGGCCACTTCGACCTGCTCGTCCACGGGCTCGTCGTCGAGCAGGGTGGCCGCGTCGTGAAGATGATCGGTGATGCCGCCATGTTCACCGTGGCCGATCCGGTCGACGGCGCGGAGCTGGCGCTGGCGGTGCAGGCTGCGGTTGCCGAGGATCCGATCCTCAACGGGGTGCGCATCGGCATGACGTACGGACCGATCCTCACGCGGGACGGCGACCTCTACGGTCCCGTGGTGAACCTCGCGAATCGCCTGGTCGGGATCGGTCGGTCCGGCGCGATCAACGTGAGCCAGGATCTGCGCGACGCGCTCGCCGGTGATCGGCGGTTCTCCCTGCGGAGCCTCGGGACGCGATCGCTCCGCCACATCGGGGAGGAGCGGGTCTACCGGCTCCGTCCCGGGTCCCAGTGGTCGCCGGCTGCGTGACCCTCGGACGGTCGATCCGGTGACGCTCGCGCCGGTGGGGCATGATCGGCGGATGGAGACACGACGGATCGGTCAGCTCGAGGTGTCGGTGGTGGGGCTGGGGTGCAACAACCTCGGCATGCGCATCGACGAAGCGCAGTCGAAGGTGGTGGTCGACGCGGCGATCGACGCCGGCATCACCTACTTCGACACGGCCGAGGGGTACGGCGGCGGCACGTCCGAGCGGTATCTGGGAGCCGCCCTCGCCGATCGCCGGGACGAGGTCACCATCGCCACCAAGTGGGGGATGCTGCCGGCGGCGGACGGCGAGCCGACGAATGGGACCCCGGAGGCGGTGCGCGCCGCAGTGGAGGGCTCGCTCGAGCGGCTCGGCACGGACCGCATCGACCACTACCAGATGCACAATCCCGACCCGTCGGTGCCGATCGGTGAGACGCTCGGCGCGCTGGCTGAGCTGGTGGCGGAAGGGAAGGTCCTCGAGCTCGGGTGCTCCAACTTCTCGGCGGAGCAGCTCGACGAGGCGGCCGCCGCCGGCGCGGATGCAGGCGCATCCTTCGCGACGGTCCAGAACCACTACAGCCTGCTGACCCGTCAGCCGGAAACGAACGGCGTCCTCGATGCGTGCGCCCGCCACGGGCTCGGTTTCGTGCCGTACTTCCCCCTCGAGTCGGGCGTGCTGACGGGCAAGTACACCGCCGGGGCGGACCTGCCGGCCGGCAGCCGACTGGAAGCGTGGGGCGACCGGGCCGCGTTCTTCCTGTCGGACGAACGGCTCGCGGTGGTGGAGGCCGTGTCGGCATGGGCGGCGGAGCGGGGGCGCACGGTGCTCGACGCCGCCATGAGCTGGCTGACCAGCAACCCGCAGGTGGCAACGGTGATCTCCGGTGCGACGAAGACGGAGCAGGCCGCCGGAAACGCGGCGGCCGGTTCGTGGGCGATGACCGCCGACGAGCGGGCGGAGCTCGAGGCGCTGCTGGGCTGACGGCCCGTCGATGTGCTGGTTCGACTAGGTGTGCGTCGCGTCGCTCGCGCCGAAGGCGGCCCACCATCGGCGACCGGCCTCGGCGGCACCGTGTTCGATGTGAAGGCGTTCGAACGTCGCTGCGAGCCGCTCCGGATCCTCGGCCGCGGCGCGGATCTCGGTCACCAGCGGCTCCAGCCAGTCGGGTGGCCCCGCGGCCGGGTCGATCATCCGTCGCGCTGACGGTCGGCGATCGCCTCGGCGAGGCCATCGAGATCGTCGACGGTCACGGTGAGGGCCGAGTGATCGCGGGGCCCGATCACCTTGCGGACCCGCTGGTCGAAGTGGACGCACACGCCGCCGTGGGTGGCGGTGCCGAACGTCAGGCCGTCGTCCGCGAACGACAAGCGCGCGCCGATCGCCTTCCACCATTGGTAGTCGGTGGTCACGTGCGCATCGGTGAGGTTGGTGAGCGGGGTGTGAAGGCTCACGCGACCGAACGTCGCGGTGAAACGGTCGTCGGCGAGCGTGACGCCGTCGTCGGCGCCGACACCGAGCGGTTTCAGCAGGAGACGGAAACGCGGGTCGATGCGATAGGGGAAGAACACGCCGCCCAGCATCGCACGGCAATCCCGTGTCACACCCGTGAACTAGACCGGGGCCCGTGGACGACATCGAAGCCGAGGCGACCGCGCACCTCCATGCGCTGACCGACCGCGACGATGTCGCGTTCCACGAGGGGCAGTTTCCCGCGATCCGCGAGCTGGTCGAAGACCGGCGCCGGGTCCTCGTCGTGCAGCGAACCGGCTGGGGCAAGTCGGCCGTCTACTTCATCGCCACACGCATGCTCCGCGATCGCGGCGCGGGGCCGACACTGCTGGTCTCGCCGTTGATCGCGCTGATGGACAACCAGGTCGAGGCCGCCGCCCGCATGGGGCTTCGTGCCGCGGTCGTCAACTCGACCAACCGCGACGAGTGGGACGACATCAAGGATCGGCTCGACGCCGATGAGATCGACCTCGTGCTCATCAGCGAGCAGCGGCTCGCCAACCCGGTGTTCCGCGACGAATGGTTGCCGCAGGTGGGCAGCCGGGTGGGGCTCGTGGTCGTCGACGAGGTGCACTGCATCAGCGACTGGGGCCACGACTTCCGTCCGCACTATCGACGCATCGGGCGTTTCCTGACCCGGCTCCCGGTCGGCGTGCCCGTGATCGGGTGCACGGCCACGGCCAACGACCGGGTGGTGGCCGATGTCGCCGCCCAGCTCGGCGACGACATCCTGACCATCCGGGGCGAGCTCGCCCGCGACGGACTTCGGCTCGAGGTCCACACCGACAAGCGGCGCGCCGATGCCCGCCTCGCGTGGCTCGCCGGCAACATCCCCCGGTTCCCCGGCACCGGCATCGTGTATTGCCTCACCGTGCGCGACGTCTTCCTGGTTGCCGAGTTCCTGCGTGATCACGGGATCGACTGCGGGGAATACGTGGGCGGGGGACGGGAGGCCGAGGTCGCCGAGAAGAAGGCCACGCTCCAGGCGTTCATCCGCAACGAGATGAAGTGCATCGTGGCCACGTCCGCTCTGGGCATGGGGTACGACAAGCCCGACGTCGGCTTCGTCATCCACTACCAGATGCCCCAGAGCCCCATCGCCTACTACCAGCAGGTGGGGCGAGCCGGGCGAGCGCTCGACGAGAGCCACGGCATCCTGCTCAGCGGCACGGAGGACCGCGACATCCAGGACTGGTTCATCTCCCAGGCGTTCCCCGCCGAGGAAGAGGTCGACGCCATCCTCGCGGTGCTCGACGACGCGGAGGATCCGGTCAGTCGGGGGAAGCTCGCCGTGCGGGTCAACATCGGCACGAGCAGGCTCGACAACCTGATGGTGCAGCTCGAGGTGGAGGGGATCGCCGAGAAGGTCGGGTCCGGTTGGATCCGCACCTTCAAACCATGGGTCTATCCGCGCGAGCGGGTCGACCAGGTCAATACGTGGCGCCGTGAGGAGCAGGCGGCGATGGAGGAGTACCAACGGATCGACGGTTGCCGCATGGCCTACCTGCGTCGCCTGCTCGACGACCCGCAACCCGGGCCGTGCGGCGTGTGCGACAACTGCCGCGGTGAGCGCTTCGGTACGGACCCGGACACGGCGGTGATGGCCGAGGCCGACGAGCGCCTGCTCCACGATTACGCGGCGGTCGGTCGCCGCAAGCAATGGCCGGCCGGGCTCGACGAGGTCTCGGGCCGCATTCCGGCGGACGAGCAGGCCGACGACGGTTGGTGTCTCACCCGCTGGGACGGGGCCGGTTGGGGTCCGTCGGTCCGAAAAGGAAAGCAGGAGGACGCGCACTTCGACGACGCCCTGGTCGACGCCTTCGCGGCGATGTGCGTCGCGTCGATCACGTCGATGCCGGAGTGGATCACGTTCATCCCGTCCGAACGCCATCCCGATCTCGTGCCCGGTCTGGCGCGCCGCCTCGGCGAACGACTCGGACTGCCGGTGCGCGACGCGATCACGAAGGTGCGACCGACCGAGCCGCAGACGGGCATGCAGAACTCCCACGCCCAGGTGCGCAACATCTGGGATGCCTTTGCGGTCGAACCACCGATCGAAGGTTCGTGCCTCCTGGTCGACGACGTGATCGACAGCAAGTGGACGATCACCGTCGCGGCGCGGGCGCTGCGACGGGCCGGCGCCGAACGCGTCGTTCCTGTCGGCCTCGCCACGACGGGGCCATGACGGGGCCATGACGGCCATGACCGCAGCCGATGTCGCGCTGCTGCTGACCAACCGCATCGCGCCCGGCGCGGCAGAGCCGTTCAAGGCCAAGGAGTTCTGGTCGCTGGTCGCACGGATCCCGCTCGGCGAGCTGGCGGGAGTGGCGCCCGACGAGCTGGGCGACCGGCTCGGTGATCCGGCGCTCGCCGATCGGGTGTTGACGCTGCTCGATGCGGCGACGTCGTTCGCGTTGGCCCGCGGGGAGCTCGAATCGAAGGGGATCCGACTGCTCGCACCGGGCGACGGCATCTTTCCTGATCGGCTGATCGCGTGCCTGGGCGCCGCCTCACCACCGATGCTCTACGCGGCCGGCCCGGTCGCGTGGCTCGCCGAGCCGCTAGTCGGCGTCGTGGGCTCCGGGTCGGTGGACGGGCCCGGCGACTCGGTTGCCGAGGCCGTCGCGGATGTGGCGGCGCGCGTCGGCGCCGGCATCGTGTCCGGCGGCGCGCGCGGCGCCGATCAGCTCGCGCTGGACGCAGCCCTTCGCGCGGGGATCCCGAGCGTCGGCGTGCCGGCGGAAGGGTTGGAGCGTGCCGCCCGACGCAAGGAGATCCGAGCGCCGGTCGGGGCGGGTCGACTGCTGATCGTCTCGCCGTTCGCGCCTGATGCCGGCTTCAGTGAACGGGCCGCCATGGGACGAAACAAGCTGATCTACGCCCTCGCGACGACCACGCTCGTGGTCGCAAGTGATCTCGACATCGGGGAGACATGGGCGGGAGCGACCGAGGCGCTCCGTCGGGGGTTCGGCGCGGTCGCCGTGTGGACCGGCGACGGTGCGGGGCCGGGCAACGATGCGCTCGCCGCCCACGGCGCGACCCCGGTGGACTCGCTGGACGCATGGGACCCTGGCTGGTGACCCAGATCGCCCGGGCCTGGGTCGGCTATCCGTACATCGAGGCGTCGTCGGGCAGCTCGTCCGGCAGCGTCCACCAGTTCTCGTCGTCGTCGTGAATGACCGCCGGGGTGCCGCAGAACGGGCGCAGCACGTCAGCGTCGGCGAGCGCGTACTCGCCCGGTAGCCGTCGGCGGCGGAACAGGACGCCCGTGGTGGAGAACTCGACCTGCCAGCCGACATCGGGGTGCCAGAAGAAGATCGCGGTGCCCTCGTCGTCGCGGTTCCACGCAAACGTCGCCGCGACCGCGTCGACGAGCGGCGCCCGCCATCCGGTCGGTGGATCCCATCGCGCGACCGGCGCAACGATGTCGTTGGTCGCCGACTCCCAGCCGGCGTCGGTCTCCTGCCCCCGGACGCGGTAACCGCCGTCCATGCAGCGGGCGATGGTGTCCTCCCGATGACTCAGTACTCGCCTGCCGTGACGGCGACGAAGGCGGGGCGACCGAGCAGGGTCGACTAGACCGTCACGATGGTCGATCGCCCGCTACCGCCCGAAGTCGCCGAACGGCTGGGCCCGTTCTACGTCTACGCACTCGTCGACCCACGCGACGGAACGACGTTCTATGTCGGCAAGGGGACCGGCCAACGTCTGCTCGCCCATGGCTTCGAGGCCGACATCGAGGGCGACGACCGTCGCAATCGGGCCAAACTCGCCCGTATCCGAACGATTCGCGAGGCCGGGCTCGAGCCGCGGCTCGACATCGTGCGCCACGGGCTCACCGAGCCGGAGTCGTTCCTGGTCGAAGCGGCGCTCATCGACAGCCTCGACGGGCTCACGAATGCGGTCGCCGGGCACGGGACGGAGGTCGGCCGTCGACCGTTGCGGGAGTATGCGTCGGCGTACGGGGCTCAACCGGTGCCCGACGATGCGCCCCCCGCAGTCCTCATCCGTCTCAGCCGGTGGACCGACATGCCCGAGGAGATGGAGCCCGGCACCCGTCGGGCGGGCAATGGCTACCGGCCCGATTCGACAGTCGAGGAGCTCGTCGATGCCACGAGGGCGTGGTGGAAGATCAGCCGTGACTCGGTGGAACGGCGAGGGTGTGAGCACGCGGTCGCGGTGCACGACGGGGTGACGAGAGCGGTGATGCGGATCGGGGCGTGGACGCAGCGAGCCGACGGTCGTCGCTGCTTCACCGCCCAGCCCGTGTGCAGCGGGCCGGTCTTCGATGCGTGGGTCGGGCCGTTCGGTCGCCGTGTCGAGTTCGCGTCGAACTCGCAGAACCCGATCGCCTACTGGCCGATTCGTTCCTGACAGCTCGCGACGGCGCCTCGCCAGGCGGATCAGGTCTCGAAGTACCAGGCTTCGAACGTGGCGTCGTCGGGAAGCGTCCGGCTCAGGGACTCGACCTGCTCTCGGGCCTGTCGGGTCGGATCCGGCGCCTGCGTGTCCTCGTCGGCAGGTGGCGCGACGAGGGCCCGCACGTCGTCGATGGTCAGGTCGTCGACATGCCCATGGCCCGGCAGCTCCTCGACGACGCGGCCTCGGCCGTTCGCCGCGAGCGTGTCGAGCCGGCGGAACTGGGCGACCGCCTCGAAGATCCCGCTCACCGGCACCGCAATCCGCACGTCGTACTCCTTCGACTCGATCACGAAATCGAACATCGTCATGTCATCCACCTCCGTCACTCGGTACGGCTCGGCCGTGACGGTGACGAGCTGTCACGGCAGTGCCGGACGTGTCCCGTGCAACCGAAAGGCGGAGTGGAATGGGCGAGATACTGCGGTATCGATGCGAGGCGTGTGGCTTCGAGAGCGAACCGGTGATGGTCGGGCGGGGATTCTCCGGGGTGCAACACGCCCCGATCGGCTGTGACAGCTGTCGGGCGGTGTGGAGCGTGCCCGTCGCCACGTGGCGCGACGAGGAGATCGGCGTGGCGCCGCCCGTGGACGCCTGGACGAACGGCGACCGTTGCCCGCAGGGCCACCGCGGCGCCTACGTCCTGGAGTCGACCGAAGGCGTGTCGGAGCATCGCTGCGCGGCATGCGCGGCGCGGGAGATGCACGTCGACTTCGTGGGCCTCTGGGACTGACCTCCCCGGTCAGTGTCACACCCCCTCGGCATCATGGGAACCAGTGGCCCCGTCCCGGTGTCACGCACTTCCCCTACCAAGGAGACGAGATGTCCGAGTCCGACGAACCCCTGCATCAGATGATGGCCGGCATGGCTGCGGGTGACGCCGCGTTCCTGTTCGCTTTCGTCGAGGAGTTCTCGCCGAAGGTGCGGTGGGTCGTGCGCTCGGTCCTCGAGGGGATGGGACGCCACGACGTGGTGCGCAACGCCGACGAGCTGGATGGCCTCACGCTCGACGCGTGCGATGTCATCTTCCGGCGAGCCGGCGGCTGGAAGCCCGGGGGCGCGGCCCCGTGGAACTGGGCGTTCAAGGCGATCCGGGCCGAGGTCGCTCGCTCGATCGGCCATCGCGTGGTCGAGCTCGGCACCGACGACGATCGCGACGGCGAGGTGGAGTCCCACGGCGACGTGGTGTTCGACCTGGCCGTCGACGATCTCGCGGTGCTGATCTCGCGACACCCCCGAGTGCGAGTGCTCGATCGGGCGATCCGCTCGGTCGGGTCCGAGCGTGACCAGCTCGTCTACTGGGAGTACCGGATCCAGCAAGGCATGGGCGATCCGTCGCCGGCCCACACGGTGGGCGCGCGCTTCGGCTTGAAACCCGACAATGTGCGCCAGCTCTGCCGACGGCACGGCAAGAAGGTCTGGTCGGCGATCGAGACCGATCCGGACCTTGCCGAGCTCCGTGATCACGGCTGGTTCGCCGCATGACCTCCATCGACCCGACGCGCACCATCGAGCGCATGGCGTCGCGTCTCCGGTCCGAGGGCGTCGAGCACCCGGTCGCCGGTGCCGTGGCGTTGGCGGCGAGGGGCCACGCCCGGATGGCTCCGGAGGCGTTCGCCGATGTCGCCGTCCTGCCGATCGAGGTCGTGCAGTCGGCGGAAGCGGGCTCGGTTGCGTTCGGCGCGCTTCCGGTGGCGATCGGTCTGTATGCGGGCGCCACCGGAGCGGATCTCATGGTGCTCGCCGACCTCGAGGCCGAATGGCGGCGTTGCGCCGCTCGCTAGCCCTCGGCCGTGTTCACGATCTCGGTCAGGGGGAGGAAGCTCCCCTCCTCACCGTCGTGGGGATCGAATGCGACGAGCCGGAATCCGTCCTCGCCGTCGTGCTTCCCCGGGCCGAACGAGGAGAACGCCTGACCGGGCAGATCGATCGAGCCAAGCGACTCGAGCCCGGCCTCGAAGGTGGCGTTGGTGAGATCGGGTCCGGCGGCGGTCGCGGCGGCGACGAAGACGGCGAGTGACGAGCAGGCGTCGCGGATGCCGGCAAACCAGTCCTCCGGGCCGACGAGTTCGGCGGTCGGCACCACGGTGAGACCCGGCACGGCTTCCTCCACCGTCGTGATGCAGTCGCGCAACAGCGGTTCGTCGAACTGCTCGTTGTTGGTCGACGACAAACCGGCGACGGTCAACACGCCGTCGAAGCCGTCACGCTCGGCTTCGGTCGCCGCACCGAAGATCTGCTGGAAGGTCTCGGCATCGAGCACGGCGACATCGATCTCACCCATGACGTCGCGGATGTCCGCGATCGAGCCCACGCCGCTCGTGCCGACCACAAGCACGAAGTCGACGCCGTCGAGTTTCCAGTTCTCGGTGAACCGGAGTATCTCGCGATCTACCGCGATCTGGTCGCCCTGGGTGTCGGTGATCACGCCCACCGTTCCCAGCGCCAGCTCGTTCGCCTCGACGAATGGTCGCACGACCGTGTCCACGGAGGACTCGGCCGACGTGTTGGTCAAGACGCCGATGGTGCGTCCGTCCAGGCGTCCCGTGAGCGACAGGACGTCGAGCAGCACCTGCAGTTCCCGCTCCTCGGCCATGTCGGGCGACGCCAGCGTGGCGATCGATCGGTCGATCCACTCCCGGCGCATGAGGTGACCCACGTGGATGGTCTCGTGGGTTTCGGTGAGGCAGAGCACCGAATCCCCGATCCAGAGGCCGAGGACGGCGAACACCCGGTTGTCCTCGGTGAAGTACAGGCACGATTCCTCCGCCTCGACGTTGCCGACGGGGAGGTACGAGTCGTGGATCGCCGTGAGGCGTCGGCCGTGGATCCCGCCGTCGTCGTTGACCGCCGCGATGAGCGCATCCCAGATCGCGATCTCGTCGCCATGGTTGAAGTCGATGAAGCCGAGGTCAAGCAGCTCGTTGAAGTCGACCCCCGCGATGCCGAGCTCGATCGTGTCCTCCGACACCCCCCGAAACGACGCCGTCAACGGGGGCACCGTGGTGGTCGTCTCGTCGGCTGCCGGCTCGGTCGTGGACGTCGTCGGTGGTGAGGTGTCGACCGTGGTGTCGCCCGCGTTGTCGTCGTCGTTTCCGCATGCTGCGGCGAGTACGAGAACCGTCACCACCACGCATGGCCACCGAACGCGTCGACGACTCATGTACGCAGTCTGACGGATGAGTCGGTGCGCGTCGAGCGCGACCGGTCATCGAGCGCAGCCTACGGTCGGGGCATCGTCCTCTGCTAGGAGACCGTGACCTTGCCGGAGCTGGTCACCACCATCGGCGCCTTGTACGAAAGCGTGGTCTCGGACCCGTCGGCGAGGTCGACCACCGTCGACGACTTGCCGGCTGCTCGGCCGAAGTACTGGAACGAGACGTCGACCTGGTGCGATCCCGGTTCGAGTGTGCGGGTCTGGCTTCCCCACGAGACCTTCTCCGCGACGCCGTCGATCGTGAGGTTGATCTTCGTCATGTAGAGGAAGAACGAGAGTGGATTGTGCTTGGTCGTGATCGTCAGGGATGCCGCCATGATGCGCCTCTTTGCTCGTCGGGGTCGTCCACGAACTGTAGGCGGCGGCTGTCGTGGCCGGGGAGTTCGGCGGCTTCGCCGTGGCGATCGACGGCGAATGCCATACTCGTCGGTGCTCGCGACAGGACTCGGAGAGGGAGAGCACGTTGGCTGACACATCGCAGGGTGACGGTTGGTGGGTTGCCGCCGACGGCAAGTGGTACCCGCCCGAGTCGGCTCCGGCCGCTCCGGCCGCTGCGGCCGCGCCCCCGGCGGCGCCAGCGGTCGCGCAGACGGCGACACCAGCCGCCACGCAGGGCAACGCCGGTGGGCTCGTGAGCATGATCGGGTGGATCGTCGTCATCGCCGGGGCGTGCGTGATCCTCGCGACACTGGTCGAGCTCAGCAGTGACGAGAACCAGTATCTCGAACTCAATCTCGCCGACTACTTGATCGCGCTGTCGCCTGGATTCACCGTGCTGGGTATCGGCGCTGCGGCTGCGGCACTCGGGGGCATCCTCACGCGCACCCGCTGATTCCTGCTCAGCGGGAGTGGCGAGCCCTCATGAGCTGGGCTGGTTGCGCATGGCGTCGACCGACTCGATCGAACCGAGAAGGACCGGTGTGCCCCACCCGATGGTGACACCGCCGCTGTCGTCCGTGGCAGCGACGCGGGTGACCTCGAAACGCACCCGCAGCACATCGGTCAGGTCGATGCTGATCTCCTGCGACTCCCCGAACCCGAGCGTCCACTCCTCGGGCCGGTCATCGGCGATCACGCGGAAGGTGACCACTGCCGTCTCGTCCGCCAGGTCGGAGACGCCGATCGTGGTGTCGAGGCGAGAGAGTTGTCGATTGAGGGCGTACTCCAGATCGTCCACGTTGGCGCGATCCGGAGTGCACGTGAGTGAGTCGTCGAAGATCGTGCCGTTGACCTGCCCGTCGCTGCGCTGGCAACCGCCGCCGCTCTCGGCGGAACTCAGCTCGGTCAGGAAGAGCGCGGCCGGCGGTTCGGCCACCAGCAGCTCCACCTCGTGGGCGAGCGGTTCGCCCGCTGCCGGGGTGGTCTCGACGACCGTCTCCGGCGTGGCTCCCTCCACGTACTCGCGGACGATCACGCCGCGGGCGCCGAACTCGACGAGGGCGTCGCGTGCATCGGCTGTCTCCATGCCGACGAGATCCGGCGTGGCGGCCTGACGCGAAACGAAGAGGACGACCTCGCCGATCAGCGGCTCCGCCGGGCGGGGATCCTGATCGATGACCAGGCCCGTGTCGCCGGCCGTGTCGATCCGCTCGACCCGGACGTCGTCATCGCTCAGCCCGGCGTCGACGAAAACCGCCCGGGCCTGATCCTGCGTCAGCCCCACCACGGACGGCGTGACGCTGATCCCTGGCTGGTTGCTCGTGTCGAGGACCTCCACGGGCCGGATCACGGCGATGCCGACGGGCGGCGACGGCGGGCCGGATTCTGGGGCGCCTCCTCGGGCGACGTGTCGTCGGGCTCAGGCTGCGGGTCGGAGTCCGGAGGCGGGGGAGGCAGCGGTGGCGGGATGTCGGTCATGGGTGGGCGGCCCTCCGTCGATCGATGAACAGCGCCATCAGGCCGATGATCAGCAAGATCGCGGCGGCGCCGAGGAACAGGGGCTCACGGGGGAAGCGGTCGGACCTCGAGATCGTGATCGCGATCTCCATCACGCGAGGCTCGGCGTCGACACCCGCGCCCGTGAGCACCACCGTGTGGTCGCCGTCCGGGAGATCGGGAAGCACGACCTCGGCCGAGACGTTGCCGGTCTCGTCCACGAATCCCTGGCCGAGCTCGACAGGTGTCGACTCGTCCGAACGATCTCCGGGTCGGGCGGCGTCGCGTCGAGCAGGTACTAACCCGCTCTCGGCGATGTCGATTCGGACGACGAACACGTCGCGGCCGCGAGGGCGACCACGACGAGCGCGAGCAACCTCCGAACCCTGACCGCCCCGCGCCGATCTGCCCCCCCCCGCGTGCGACTCTACTCGGCTCCGCTCGGGCGCACAGCCGAACGACCGCAGCGCCTACGGTCGCCGGATGGACAACGAACTGTGGGTCGAGCTCATCGGCTATGTCGCCTCCGGGCTGATCGTCGTCTCGATCACCCAGAAGTCGATTCTCCGACTTCGGCTGCTCGGCCTGGCTGGTGGTCTCACCTTCCTCGTGTACTCCCTGATCATCGAGGCGTACCCGATCGCCGCCGTGAACGTGATCGCGTCGATCATCCACCTCTGGTATCTGCGCAAGCTCGTGCGGCGAAAGGACGAGGTCTTCCGCGTGCTGAACGTGGCGCCCGACTCGCGCTATCTCAACGACTTCCTCGACTTCTACCGCCACGAGATCCAGGGTCACTTCCAGCCCGAGTTCGAGTACGTGGCGACCCCGGACGTCGTGACCGCGTTCGTCCTACGCGACATGGTTCCGGCAGGGCTCCTCATCGGCGAGCGACGGCCGGACGACACCTTCGAGGTGCAGCTCGACTTCGTCATCCCGCAGTACCGCGACTTCAAGATCGGCGCCTACGTCTACAGCCGGGAGTCGACCCTGTTCGGGGATCAGCCACCGTCGTCCGTGTGGGCGACGGCCTCCAACAAGGACCACGCGGGCTACCTCCGTCGCATGGGGTTCGCCCAGTGCCGCGACGATGCCGAGCGCTACGAGATTCACCTGAACTGATCGGGCCGCCCGGACGGCGGCCGGTAGGTGTCAGGCGGCGACCAGGGTCCGCTGCTTCGCGGCGGCGTTCACGCGGGCCGCGATGGTGGGGCAGCGTCCGAGCAGCGAGCTGAATTCTCTCCGGGAGAACGCGTGCGCCGTGCTGTCCTCGAGGGCGGTGACCGTCGCATTGCGGGGCTGGCCGGTCAGCAGCGCGACCTCGCCCATGAAGTCGCCGGCGCGGAGCTCTGCGACGCGCTCACCGAGACGCTCGACGGCGAACGAGCCGTCGATGACGAGCATGCACTCGCGGCCGACCGCGTCCTCCGTCATGGCGACGCGACCCGCCGCAAAGCGGATCTCCGTGCCGAGCGTGGAGAGCACGCGCAGCTCGTCGGCAGGGATGGTCTGGCCGAGCTCACTCGCGGCAAGGGGCGTGGGGATGGTGACGGGACGTCGAAACATGTCGGTTCCTTCTGCCGCGTGCAATGGGGGGCCGCGGCTCTGCTGGGATGCGCGCGTTGTCGCGCTCCGCTGATCCCATCGTCACCGGACAGGTCCGACTTGATGGAACACCACGATTGTACGAGCGCCGGCGCCGATCGCCGTCAGGCGAGCCAGGGTTCGTCGAGCTCCCACGGCTCGGGGTTGTCGGGCCGCTCCTCGGCGATGACGCGAGGTCCGGCCAGAGCTTTGGCGGCCAGCACGCCGCCCACCAGCCCGAAGAGGTGGCCCTCCCACGAAACGGAATCCTGTGGGACCAGGCCGGCGATGAGGCTGCTGTAGAAGCCGAGCGCGATCAGCGCCGCACCGAGGGCACGTAGGCGACGTTCGAACACCGCCGCACCGAGGATCGCTCCGAAGTAGCCGAACACGACGCCACTCGCGCCGATGTGGTTCCCGCTGCCGCCGAGCACCCAGGTGCATCCGCCGCCGAGGACGATCGCGGCGATCGTGATCCAGGCCCAGTAGCGCATCCCTCGTGCGGCGACGAGTCCGCCCAAGGCGAGAAGCGGTATCGAGTTCGATGCGATGTGTCCGTAGTCGGCGTGGAGAAACGGCGCCCACACGATGCCGTCGAGCCCGGCCCGGCGTCGGGGTTGCAGGCCGTTGGTCTGGAGCTCGCTGTCGAGCACCACGGTGTCGATGATCTCGATCGCCCACATCGCCACGAGGCCGAACAGCATCAACCCGACCGGCGTCCACAGCAGCCGCCAGGGCGATGGTTTTGGTTCGACGGCCGCGGTCATGGGTTCAACGGTAGGGCAGAGGCGGCGGAGAACGAGATGGGGTAGCGTCGACCAGGAGGTGAGGTCATGCGGCGACTCGTGATCGCAGCAGTCCTCGGGTTGTGGTCGTTCCTCCTCCTCGCCGCGCCCGCACTGGCGCAGGACGCGCCGGCGGTCGGCTCCAGTGGCCCGGCGTCGGGGGAGTTCTCCCAGACCGACGAGGCCTGCGGGTTCGGCAACTTCAGCGACGGTACGTACACCGCGACGATCGGCGAGGACGCCGAGGGCGTCTACATCGAGTTCACCCAGGGCTCCACCGGTGACAGCGGCCGGTTCCGCAGCGACGCCGACGGCACCATCACCTTCGAGACGGAGGGGGACGAGGAATACAACGACATCCGCGTCGACGGGAACCGGCTCCTCGCCGAGTATCTCTACGGCACGGACTGTGTGCAGCAGTGGTCCGTGACCGTCGAGCTACCCGCGGGCTTCATCGAGTTCCTGATCGCGGCCAACACCGCGCCGGAACCCGAGCCCGAACCCGAGCCGGAGCCCGAACCCGAGACCGAGGATCCGATTCCCGAGACCGAGAGTCCGGAGCCGGACGAGGGTGCCACGAGCGGCGACGACAGCGCGGGCGAGCAGGCCGCGGACGACACCGGGTCGGACGCCGGCGACGACGCCGACACGGCGGACGACGACGGGGGCATCGACTGGGACACCCTCACCTTCCTCGCCCTGCTGCTCCTGTTCCTCATCGCCCTCTTCCTGCTCTACCGCAACCGTCAGCAGCGGCTCTACCGCGCCGACCCCGGTGATTTCGGCGAGTTCATCCCCGTCCCGCCGGGCGGCGGTGAGGACGACGATGCCGACAAGCCGGCCGAGGTCGACACCGGTCCACCCGGGGCGATCGTCGACGACGGCGAGCTGCCGCCGGAGGCGCCGCCTCCGCCGGTGGGGGACTGCATCCCCGAGCGCGAGGAGTTCGAGCTCGCCCAGGAGGCGAAGGACGCCGCGTTCGCCGCGGGGGAGCAGGCGGACCGGGAACTCGCCGCAGCGAAGGACGCCCACGGGCGACTCGAGGCGGCCACCGACAATCCGCTCGGGGCGCAGCCTCCCGAGCTGGA